>NZ_GL830963.1 GCF_000188195.1 Succinatimonas hippei YIT 12066 | reverse complement strand
GGTTTTAGCCGCTGATCTTTTTTGATAAACAAAACTATCTTTGTTCTCCATTATTGATGCAAAAATTTTTAAGCTACATAAAAAAACAAAGCCCCGAATCATAAAATTCGAGGCTGCAATTAAAACCTGCAGGATTTTTACTGCAGGTTTTTCATAAGAATAATTATTCAGTCTTACCTGCGGCGGCAAAAGCTGCGGCCATAGCAGTAGGAGCTGCTTCTTTATTCTGCTTTTTGTTGAGGTTTTCTAAAGCTTCTTTCTCTTCGGCTTCATCTTTAGCGCGAATAGAAAGAGTCAACTGACGGGTCTTGCGATCTACGTTGACAAGCTTAGCCTCTACGCTGTCACCTTCTTTCAATACGGTGGTAGCATCTTCAACACGATCACGAGAGCAATCGGAGGCACGGATATAACCGACAACGCCTTCGGCAAGTTTAACATTTGCGCCGCGTGCATCAACAGACTCAACAGTACCGGATACGATTGAACCCTTGTGGTGAGTTGAGAGATAATCTGCAAACGGATCTTCTTCGATCTGCTTTAAGCCTAAAGAAATACGCTCGCGCTCAGGATCTACCTGAAGAACTACAGCAGTAATCTCGTCACCCTTCTTGAACTCGCGAACAGCTTCTTCACCTGACTGCTGCCAAGAAATGTCGGACAAGTGAACCAAACCGTCAATACCGCCCTCAAGACCGATAAAGATACCGAAATCGGTGATGCTCTTAATCTTGCCGGTTACGCGATCTCCCTTAGAGTGGGACTCGGCAAACTGCAGCCACGGATTAGGCTTGCACTGCTTAAGACCCAAGGAAATACGACGACGCTCCTCGTCAATTTCGAGAACTTTAACAGTAACGACGTCACCTACTGAAACGACTTTAGACGGGTGAATGTTCTTATTGGTCCAATCCATCTCGGAAACGTGAACCAAGCCTTCAACGCCTTCCTGAATTTCAACGAAGCAGCCGTAATCGGTAAGATTAGTAACCTTGCCCTCGATGTTGGAACCGATCGGGAAACGAGCTGCAATATCAGCCCAAGGATCAGCACCTAACTGCTTCAAGCCTAAGGAAACGCGCTGACGCTCACGGTCAAACTTGAGAACTTTAACGGTAATCTCATCGCCGACATTAACGATTTCGCTCGGGTGCTTAACACGCTTCCAAGCCATATCGGTAATGTGGAGCAAGCCGTCAACACCGCCCAAATCAACGAATGCGCCGTAATCGGTAAGGTTCTTAACGATACCCTTAACTTCCTGACCTTCCTGAAGGTTGGCAAGTACTGACTCACGCTCGGTTGAGTTTTCAGACTCAATAATGGCACGACGAGAAACAACTACGTTGTTGCGCTTCTGGTCAAGTTTAATCACCTTGAACTGGAGCTCTTTGCCCTCAAGATGAGTAGTCTCGCGTACCGGACGAACATCAACCAATGAACCCGGGAGGAAAGCGCGGATACCGCCCAACTGAACGGTAAAGCCGCCCTTGACCTTGCCGTCAATGACGCCGACAACGGCTTCATTGTTCTTAAAGGCTTCTTCAAGTTTAGCCCAAGCTTCGTTGCGCTTAGCTTTTTCACGGGACAATACAGTTTCACCGTCACCTGACTCTACAGACTCTAAAGCTACGTCAACAACATCGCCGACTTTAACTTCAATCTCGCCCTGAGCATTCTTAAACTGCTCTGCAGGAATGGTGGACTCTGATTTGAGACCGGCATCAACGATTACATAGTCGTTATCGATAGCGACGATCTTGCCTTTGACCATAGAACCCGGACGGGTTTCAATTTCTTTTAAAGACTCTTCAAAGAGTTGTGCAAATGATTCCATTAAGGTAACAAATTTCCAGTTGCGCCTCTAAGCTTCCGTGCCTTCGAGGGGTTATTAAAAAACACCGTCATCCGTGACGGCAAGGTTCAATCATAAACTTATGCTTATGATTTGAAATCTTTATTTATCAAGTTTTTCTTTGACGATTTCCATAGCTTTGTTGAAAACTTCTTCAACCGTCATATCTGATGAGTCAATGATGACTGCATCGTCTGCAGGCTTTAACGGAGCAACACTACGATTACGATCGCGTTCGTCGCGCTCGGTTATTTCCTGCAAAATAGCTGCATAATCAGCTGTTTTTCCGGAACTTTCAAGCTGCAGCACACGGCGTTTTGCCCGTACTTCACATGAAGCATCCAGAAAGATTTTAACTTGTGCATCAGGAAACACTACGGTTCCCATATCGCGTCCGTCGGCGACCAAACCTGGCTCCTGACGAAAATCGCGCTGTCTTGCAAGCAGCGCCTGGCGGACTCTCGGTAAAACGGCTACCTTACTGGCATTAGCTCCGGCTTCTTCAGTACGAATTGCTAAAGAAACGTCTTCACCGTTTAAAATAACGTGAACGCCGTCATCTTGAGGTTCAAAAGCCAAATTAACCACTAAAGCTTCCTGAACTAATGAATCCTCATCAAACAAAGCAAGACCAGCTTTACGTGCAGCATATGCCAAAACACGATAGATAGCACCGGAATCAAGCAGTTCATATCCTAAAGAACGAGCAAGACGCTTCGTCAGCTCGCCTTTGCCCGCACCGCCCGGACCGTCTACAGCAATAACAATCGGTTTTGACATTTAAAAATCCTTAAAATCTAAATTTGGCTATTATATCAGGTTTAAAAATAAGATTCTAAATAATTTTGCAGCTTATTTTTCCGTATTTCATGAAAAAACCGTCCTTAAAAAATTTCTATATTAAAAACTTTTTGTAAAAACATGAAACGCTTAAAACTATTTAACTTAAAAGTTTTAAGTCACCTTATATACTAAACCGTATGACACTAAACGATTTTAAGGAGATTTCTATGCCCCATCCTGTTCGGCCTTGCCTTTCTCTTGCTGTCGCAACTGCGCTTATTTGTTCCGGATCTTTACTTGTATCCGTCAATGCATACGCAGCCGACAATAACGAAATCCGCGATTTTACTCGGCAAGCACTGTTTATTCCCGATGCTTCCGTTTCTTTTCGGCAAATTGACGATGATTGGAATGAGCATAACAGACGATACAAGCATGAACGAAATCATCACGATTATGACGACGATTGGGATGATGACGATGATGACTGGGATGATGACGATTGGGAAGAGGACGATGATTGGGACGACAACCAACGATATCGTGGCAGATACGGCGACAGCGACGATTTAAGCGATGATCTTGAAGACGATGAACCATGGGATGATGATTAGTCCGATTATCCTACATTAGTACAGTCCGCTTTCATGTATTATTAAGAGCCGATTTTACATCATCATGCATATCGAATATGTTAAAATGAATATTTTAAATATTCTTTAATTTTTAAAAACAACTGGTTAAACCAAACAGGCTACTAATGTCAGATATATTACAACAAGGACCTATTGCTAAACTGCCGACCAAACACGGCGTTTTCGACATTACGATTTTCAGAGACAAGAACTTGCTCGACCACGCAGTTCTTTCCATGGGAGATTTAAAGGACGGCGAACCTGTTTTATGCCGAATCCACTCCGAATGTCTGACCGGCGACGCATTAGGCAGCTTACGCTGTGACTGCGGTTTTCAGCTCGACGCTGCATTAGCAAAAATCGCTAAAGTAGGACGCGGAGCTTTATTATATATGCGCCAAGAAGGCCGCGGCATCGGCTTGTTCAATAAAATAAGAGCCTATCGCCTTCAAGACGAAGGGCTTGATACCGTCGAAGCCAATCTGCGATTGGGTTTTCCTTCAGACGGCAGGCATTATGATATTTGTGCTGACATCATGCGCCAATGCGGCTTTACCAAAGTGATTCTTATGACCAATAACCCGGCTAAAATTGACGATTTAAAGCGCCATGGCATTGAGGTCATTGCGCGAGAAGCCCTTGAATACGGTCGCAACCCCTATAATGAGAATTATTTAAACACTAAAGAATCAAAAATGGGTCATTTACTGCATCATCAGGACTAATTTCTGTTTTTCTGCAGTTTGCCCGCTATATAAGAGTCCGACAATAGAGCGGACTTTTTGTTTGTCTGATTCTGAAATTATTTGTTTTTGCTTTGTAAACTCTTTTATTAGGCTAAACAAAGAATACGGTAAAAACAGCAGAATCGGCAAAATATAAATATAAAATATACAATATATTAAAATTTATATATTTTTTTTATAAACTTTTGAATTGTGCTTTAACAGCTAGATTTAAAAAGGAAGGATTTTTAGATGAATGGCGGACAGAGTGAGATTCGAACTCACGGAGGGCGTAAACCCTCGACGGTTTTCAAGACCGTTGCATTCAACCGCTCTGCCATCTGTCCGTCTGAAAACGGAGAGCATTATATATGAGTTTTTCTTATAATGGAAGAGTTTTTTTAACAGATAGTGAAGGTTTTTTATTAAATAAGGATGAATGGTCCGAAAATTTGATGCTTTTTATGGCGCAAAACCTAGGATTGACCCTTACTGAGCAGCATAAAATCGTTATTTATGAAGTAAGAGCTTATTATAAAGAGTACGCGACAACTCCTGCCATGCGAGTGTTAATCACAACCTTAAAAAAGAAAGGACATACGGATTTGGCGTCATCAGTAACACTTGCCAGGCTATTTCCCGACGGAGCTGCAAAAACCGCAGCTAAACTTGCAGGATTGCCCAAACCCGTAAAATGCATCTAAACAAGAGGAAATGAAAAATGTGCTCTTTAAATTCTTAAAGAGCACTATATTTATTTATTGCTGACAATAGCAGATTTGGCAGGATCCACCGGCTCCATCATATTACTGATACCGGCTTTTAAATAAACAATCATCGACCAAATAGTTAAAATCGTAGCAACAATTAATAAAACAGTTGCCAAATAAATCATAATATTATTATGGCGCCATATAAGACCTGCAATTGCTATCATTTGAATTGTAGTCTTCCACTTACCGATTTTGCTTACCGCAACTACGGCTCTCTTACCTATTTCCGCCATCCACTCGCGCAAAGCTGACACTAAAATTTCGCGTGAAATAATGACTATCGCCGGAATCGAGATCAAAAGATTGAAACTAAAATCAGTTATAAAATCACGTCCGTGAACTGAGTAATATTCAACGATTAACACTAACGCAGTGCACACCATGATTTTATCGGCAACAGGATCTAAAAAAGCGCCGAATTTCGTGGTCTGTTTGAGTTTTCTTGCTAAGTATCCGTCAAGAAGATCGGTTAAAGCCGCGAGCACGAACACAAATGCCGCAATCATATTAGATCTTGGGGTCGGATAATAAAATAAGGCCACGAACACAGGGATCATGACCACACGCAATAGTGTAAGTATATTAGGAAGATTTAACATATATAACCTTTTTCTCTTTATCCTAATATTATACTTTTTTCCAGCTAATAGACATAGCTGTTAACCATAATCTTGACCGATTGATCACAAAAGGTAAGCAATAGCTTACCTTTTGTATTTATGTCTAATTAAATATTAAGCTCTTTTAAAATGTAATCTTTAAGCTTCGTGTAATCAGGATCTAAAGTAACTGATTTACTGTCTAAATTCTTACGTCTTTCAAGAGCCTCAGGCAAAGCTACATCAATACTTAAAACCTTATCAACATCTGCTTTAAACTTAGCAGGATGCGCAGTTCCTAAGAAAATACCCACTTCATCTTCTTTTAAATGTGATGACAGAACTTTCCAGGCGATTGCGGCATGCGGCTCTAACACGTACCCCGTCTTATTATGCAGCTCACGCATGGCTGCCATGGTTTCATCATCATTTAATGAGCCGTAACCAAATGCATCAAGATCCCAGTGCTCCATCCTGCATAAAGCTTCGACACGCGGCCAGTTATTAGGTCTTGATATATCCATTGCATTTGACAGCGTCGGAATAGTGGCATGAGGATCCCATTTACCGCTTTTAAGATAGCGAGGTACAGTATCATTTGCATTACAGGAAATTACAAAACGACACTTAAGACCTAAAGCTTTAGCTATAAGACCTGCAGTAATATTGCCGAAATTACCGCACGGAACCGAAAACACAAGCTTGTCACGCTCCGCTTTAGACAACTGAGAAGCTGCTTCAAAATAATAGCAAACTTGAGCCAGCAATCTGCTGATATTAATGGAGTTTGCAGAATTTAGACCTACCTTCTCTTTAAAATCGGCATCATCAAAAGCTTTTTTCACCAAATCCTGACATTCATCAAACGTTCCGTTAATCTGCACGGCACGAATATTTCCGCCTAAAGTGGCAATTAATTTTTCCTGCAGCTCTGAAATTTTTCCCTTAGGATACAAAACCACTACATCAATTCCCGACTGCTTAAAAAACGCATCGGCAACAGCAGCTCCGGTATCACCGGATGTTGCGGTCAAAATAGTCAAATGCTTATTACCGCGCACGGCTGACAATACTCGAGCCATAAAGCGCGCTCCGAAATCTTTAAAAGCCAACGTCGGACCGTGAAAGAGTTCAAGAGCATAAATACGATCATCTGCTTTAACAAGCGGAGCTTTAAAAGTAAAGGCGTCTGCGATAATACTTTCAAGCTCAGGAACTTCATCTCCGATTAAATGTCTTAAAATAACCTGAGAACGTTCTACAAGCGGCATTTCAAGCAGATTATCGATATTGTCAAGCGGTTTTATTTCATCAGGGAAAAACAACCCTTGATTAGATCCGATCCCGCGTTTTACTGCAGTCGCAAAATTAACCTGCTCACTTTTATCTTTTAAATTAAATAATTCCATTAAATCTCAACCTCTTCCACTGTTGATCCTTTTTCATCAATAAAGCAGACATGAGCAAAACCGTCCTCATTGGCAATAAAATTACGCTCAAGCCATTCTTTCATTTCAAAAGCATCATCTTTATCGGTAAAAATTGAAAAAATCGAAGATCCGGAACCTGAGATCCCTGTCGCCAAAGCACCCAAAGCCGCTCCGTAGCTTCTTGCCAGATCAAATCCCGGAATCAATTGCGCACGATACGGCTCGGCAATAACATCAATAAGGCAGGCAGCAGCTAATTTCTCATTACGCGTATGACAGGCATGAACGAAAGTCGCCAAACGTCTGCCATAAGTTATTACATCTTGTCTGCGATATTGCGCCGGCAATATAGAACGGGCCGCCGCAGTGGAAACTTTTATGCCGGGGAAACATGACACCCAATACCAATCTTTAAACGGCTCAAGACTTTGACTTATAACACCGTGTTCTCCGATTATTAACTGCAATCCGCCGTAATAGCAGGGAGCAACGTTATCATAATGAATAGAACCTGAAATTTTTCCTTCAAGCTCACCCATTAATTTAATCTTTCCCTCTTCCCCGAGGGCATTGCCGTGAATGGCGTCAAGGGCTACAACGGCAGCCACGACGGATGCTGCGCTTGACCCCAATCCCGAACATACGGGAAGATTTTTTTCAAGCACAATGGATAAATTCAGCGCTTTTTTCCCCTGTGACTCAAGAGCTTTTTTGTATGCGTTATACGCATCAAAAACGATATTCTTTCTGGGGTCGGTTGGCAATTTATGAACAAATCTGCCCTTGGTCGTTACCTGGCAGCCGTTACATCCCGGATTTTCATTTACGGTAACAAAATCACCTAAAGGCTGACCTGAAATCGGTCTTAAAGCAGCGCCGAGCAAATCAAAGCCTACGGATAAATTAGCCGCTGACGCGGGAGCATAAGCTCTATATGCCTTAGTCATAAATCAACCCTCACGAGTCCAGTTCTGCAAACGCAGAATATCCGAGAACACACCTGCCGCTGTTACTGCCGTACCGGCTCCGTATCCGCGAATAACCAGCGGAATCGGCTGATAATAAGCAGAGGTAAAGGCTAAAGCGTTTTCGCCGCCGCGAACTTTAAATAAAGGATTCTGTGATCCTACAGCCTCAACTTTGCAAGTGCATTTTCCGTTTTTAATGGTTGCAACATAGCGCAGAACTTTACCGTCACGCTTGGCTTCTTTGACGCGCTTTTCAAAAATATCGTCCGCTCCTTTCAAACTTTCAAGAACCTCTTTTGCATTTGATCCCTGCAAAAAGTTTTGCGGTACGACACTTTCTATTTCGACATCGGAAAGCTCTAGATTGCAGCCGCACTCGCGGGCCAAAATAAGCAGTTTTCTACCGACGTCCATACCTTCAAGATCGTCACGGGGGTTGGGCTCGCTGAATCCTTTTTCATAAGCATCCTTAGTAGCTTCAGATAAGGTCATGCCGTCTTCGACCAGTCCGAAAATATAAGATAAGGTTCCTGACATAATGCCGGAAAACTCAATCAGGCTGTCGCCTGCTGCAAGCAGGTTCTGCAGTGTTCCGATCACGGGAAGACCGGCGCCGACATTAGCCTCATATAAGAATTTGCGATGGCAAAGACGAGCCGTATGCCGCAGGCCTTCATAATAATCATAAGTACCGGTATTAGCCTTCTTATTCGGAGTCACGACGTGATAACCTATCTGCATCAACTCTATATAAGATAAGGCAATTCTTTCATCTGAGGTACAATCGACGAAAACAGGATTAACAAGGTGCGAATCCTCAATAAGCGATTTTGCATCAGCAATTGAAAAAGGCCTGCTGTTTGAGGATGTCAGTTCTTCAAGATAGTTATCCAGGTTAATTCCGCTTGCGTTAGTAATAAAATGCTTTGAATTAGCAATGCCGACAACTCTTATTTCAATACCGTGAGCATCCAAAAGCTCCTGACGCTGTTTTTTAACCTGCGAAAGCAAAGCTCCGCCAACTCCGCCTACTCCTACAACCACCAAATCCAAAATCTGGCGGGAATTAAAGAAGTTCATATGGCAAACGGCAACGGCCTCGGCGGCTTTTGCTTCACCGATTACTGCTGAAATTGAACGCTCGGATGAACCTTGCGCTATAGCTCTTACATTGATATTTGCCTGAGCTAATGCCCTGAAAAACTTACCTGAAATACCCCTTAAAGTCTTCATGCCGTCACCGACTACGGAAATTACCGCACATTTGTCGACAATCTCTACCGGATCAAGAAGACCTTCATGAAGCTCAAGAGCAAATTCATCTTCAATTGCGCGTCTTGTGCGCATCACGTCCTGAGTATGAATACAAAAAGAAATCGAGTATTCTGAAGATGACTGGGTAATAAGCACCAAAGATACCTGAGCCTGGGATACTGCAGTGAACAATCTTCCGGCCATGCCCACCATTCCTTTCATTCCCGGGCCCGACACGTTGACCAAAGAAACGTTCTTTAAGTCGGAAATGCCTTTTATCGGCATGGAACGATCGGTTTCTTCCGCAATTAAAGTACCTTCACCCTGAGGATTCATGGTATTTTTGATAAGGCACGGGATATGGAATCTTGCTATCGGAGAAATAGTGCGGGGATGCAGCACTTTAGCACCGAAATAAGAAAGTTCCATCGCCTCTTTATAAGACATTCTTCTTAACAATACCGCATCAGGAACCGCACGCGGATCACAGCTGTATACTCCGTCGACATCAGTCCAAATCTCACAGCATTCGGCATTTGATATTGCAGCAAGACAAGCCGCTGAATAATCAGAGCCGTTTCTGCCTAAAAGAACGAGCTCGCCCTTCTGATTGCCGCCGCAAAATCCCGCCATTAAAGTAATGGCCCCTTCAATCTTCGGCAGCATCTGATATCTTTGACGCGACAAGTCAATATTTACCGAAGACTCCATGATCCCGCCTTCGGTTACAAGCACGGCAACAGGATCGATAATTCTGACCTTATGCCCGCGCACGCGCAAAAGTTCGCCCATAATCGCTATAGAAAAACTCTCGCCGCGGCTTTCGATAAAGGCTTCGACAAGCTCGGGACATTGCCCTAATAATGCAATACCGTGAACTCTTCTATTTATAAGATCTAATGTAGTATTGAACTCATTTAATAAGAAATCTTGATTTAACTCAGGGTATTCTTTCTTTAAGGATGCGATAAGAGGCTCAATAATATTACGGATCGCGGTAAACTCTTCCTGTCCGTCCTTGCCGCTTACAGCACTTTTGACCAAAGAGACCAAAAGGTTAGTAATTTTGGCAGGAGCTGACAATACTAAAGCTGTTTCAGTCTGTTTTGCCGTATTTGCTGCAATGTCCGCAACATTTAAAAAGCGCTCGGCATTCGCTACTGAAGTACCGCCGAACTTAAGAACGCGCATAAATGCTCCTGTTATTTAAACATCAATCACTATTATGTTATGTAAATACACCATTTTTACTGTAGCAAGCCCCTTTGTCAAACGGATTGCACCAAAAAAGACACCTATTTTTAAAAAGAAAGAAATATTTTTCCGTATTCTTTAATTATGCTTTTTTGTTTTCCCGGTAAAATTTGCCACTTTAATCTACTATTTCAGCCAATTAGTTCTTTTCATAAATTTAACACTCATACTTAAAGCTCATAAATATGAGATTAATTTGTGAAAACGTTTACATATATCCTTTTAAAAGATGTAAAATAAACCTAAGTTAAGTTAGGATGAATGCGGAATATTCTCACATCTTGCAAACTTGATTAAGCTTATTGAGATGAGCTAATATCTGCATAACCTTAGTTTTTAATCATTTTTAATGAGGACGATCAATCATGAGAAAACCTCTTGTAATGGGCAACTGGAAACTCAACGGAACTAAAGAATCTGTCACCGCATTGGTAAATGCTCTCAAAGCCCCGGCCGATAAAGCCGCAGCCAAAGTAGATGTTGCCGTTTGCGCTCCGGCCGTATTCATCGGAATGGTTGAAGATCTTGCTTCCGGATCAAAATTACAGTGGGGTTCAGAGGATTGCGACGTCCACACCAAAGGTGCCTTCACCGGTGAAAACTCCCCGACCATGCTTCGTGAATTCGGTTGCACCTATGCAATCGTAGGACACTCCGAGCGTCGTGAATATCATAAAGAGTCAAACGAATGCGTTGCTGCAAAATATAAGGCAGCTCAGGAAAACGTTCTTATTCCGGTGCTTTGCGTCGGCGAATCAGAAGCTGAATTTGATGCCGGCCGCACTATGGACATTGTCCGTGCCGAACTTAAAGCAGTTATCGATTTATGCGGCATCGAATCATTCAAGAACGCAGTTATTGCTTACGAGCCGATTTGGGCAATCGGTACCGGCAAAACCGCTACCCCGGAAATTGCTGAAAAAGTTCACGCTGACATCCGTGCCTATCTTGCATCATTTGATGCCGATGTAGCAGCCGGCGTTCGTATTCTTTACGGCGGTTCATGCAATGCCAAAACCGCTCCCGATCTCTTCAAGCAGCCTGATATCGACGGCGGCTTAGTCGGCGGCGCTTCACTTAAAGCTCCGGATTTTACCGCTATCATCGAAGCTGCTGAAGCTAATGCTTAATTTGCTTAATAGCATTAAGATTAAATAATTAAAGGACACATTAAATGGCAATAAAAAAGATCGGTGTTTTGACTTCCGGCGGCGACTCGCCGGGAATGAATGCGGCAATTCGAGCCGTCGTTCGTACCGGACTTGATTTAGGCTATCAGGTATGCGGCGTAAGAGACGGTTATTTAGGCTTGCATGAAGGAAATATCATTGAGCTCAATCGTACCTCCGTATCTGATATCTTAAATCGCGGCGGCACTTTCCTAGGTACCGCACGTTTTCCTGCATTCAAAATCGAAAGCGTACGCGCCGAATGCATCGAAGTGATGAAAGATCACGGTATTGATGCTTTGGTAGTTATCGGTGGTGACGGTTCTTACATGGGAGCTAAACTCTTGTCCGAGATGGGCTATCCGTGCATCGGACTTCCGGGCACTATCGATAATGATATCGCCGGCACCTATACCACCATCGGTTTTGATACCGCGCTTGATACCGCAGTAAACTGCATCGACCGTCTGCGTGATACCTGCTCTTCACATAAGCGTATTGCTGTTGTTGAAGTTATGGGCCGTCACTGCGGTGACCTTGCCATGTCAGCAGCTATTGCCTGCGGTGTTGAAGCCGTCTTGGTACCTGAAAAACCGTGGGATAAAGAAACTGTTTACCACCAAATCGAAGAAGGTATTGCCGGAGGCAAGCGTCACGCCATCATCGTCGTCTGTGAAAATCAGACCGACGTACATCAAATGGCAAGTGAACTTGAAGCCAGAACCGGTCTTGAAACCCGTGCTACCGTATTAGGTCATATTCAGCGCGGCGGTACCCCGTCTGCTGCTGACCGAGTACTGGCAAGCCGTATGGGGGCTTATGCCGTACAACTTCTGCATCAGGGACAATCAGGCCGCTGCATCGGTATTATGCGCGGAGCTCTAGTTCACTATGATATTATTGAATGCCTCAATACCATGAAGCATCAGTTCAGAAGCGAAATGTACGATTTGGCATACGCTTTAAGATAATAGCAAACTTAAAGAAGGCACCTTGCGGTGCCTTTTGTTTAAGATAATGCTTAAACCGGTAAATCCTTATTCTTCTGCAATTCATTCATAAGGAATTCGACATGTCTCAATATTCTTTAAATCCCATCATTCATACAATTTCAAATCCTGCAGGTATGAAAGTCACCGTAATGGACTGGGGTGCCACCCTTTTATCCATCAAAATCCCCGTTCCCGGTGAAAAAGAGCCGCGCGAAGTATTGCTGGGGGTTAAAGATCCTGAAAAATGGTCTACTCAAAGCTGCTATTTCAATGCCACTATCGGCCGTTACGCAAACCGTATCGCTCACTCTTCTTTTGACGTTAACGGCAAACATTATGTTTTAAGCTCCAATAACAAACATTGCCTGCACGGCGGCATCGACGGCTTTGACAAACGCCGCTTCACCTTTATTGACGTCGGAGAAAACTCTCTTACCCTGCAGCTTCATTCCCCTGACGGAGATATGGGATTCCCCGGCAACTATGATTTGACCGTCACCTATACCTTAAATGATGACAACTCCCTTAGCGTTCATTATTTAGGCAAATGTGACGCCCAATGCCCGTCCTGTATTACCAATCACGCTTATTTCAACCTAAACGGTTACAACAGTTCAATTTTAAACCACACCGTTGAAATCAAGTCTGATAAAATCCTGGTTCTTGATGAAGACTCAATTCCTACAGGAGAAGTCCGCGATATCAAAGGCTCTGCTTTCGACTTCAATACAGCAAAGCAAGTCGGCCTTGATTTTATGAATGACGCACAGATGATACCAAGCCGCGGCTATGATCACCCGTATCTTATCGACGGCGATCTTTCTACTCCTTTTGCCAAGGTAACATCAGATGACGGTAAATTAACCTTAAGCGTATCCAGCGACTATCCGGCCACCCAGTTCTACACCGGAAACTATGTCCACGCAGGCGATCCGATCATCGCCCGCGACGACGGCAAAGAGTATCCCAATCAGGCAGGTTTATGCTTGGAGCCTGAATATTATCCGGATGCACCGCATCTGCCGCAATTTGCAGCTAAAAATCCTTTAGTAGGACCGGATGCGCCTCTTTCTCGCACCATCTGCTATAAATTTACAACCAACTAATTCGACATCTCCGGGATGCCGCTAGCATCCCGGCTTTTTACATTCCGTAAATATATATATAAATCTATCATTGATTATCCAACTTAACAGTCACTTGAAAAAGTGCGTTAATTTAACCGCTATCCTCTCGAAAAATGCTTTTTAAAACGTTCTCGTCTATGCCGTGCCGTTAACGACAGGTTCTGTATCAGACAACAAGTTTTTTCAAAAAATCACAAACAAACAAAAATCTTTACATAAAAATTGTGACAATGCGCAAATATTTCATGAATGCCATTTTTTACATAATTTTTGATTTTTTCTACAAAAATTCAAATTATTAATTATAATTTCATGATTTTTGAAAAAAATTATCTTTGTTTTCCCCAAAACATACTCGTAAACTTTTACTTAATTTCTTCTTTGTGATTTGTGACAATTTTTTAACAAGCAAACAAGAAAAAATTAAAGAATTAAGTTACATTATTCTTTCGAAAAATCTTTTAAAAATTAACCAATAACAATAATTCGGTTTATAAAAATAAAACTATGGCACAGAGCTCTTACTTTTTAGGAATTGATCTTGGTTCGACAACTGTTAAATATGTTCTATTAGATAACAGTAAAAAAGTCCTCGCTAAAGACTATCTCAGACATCAAAGCGCTGTTATTCCGGTATTACAGAATTGTCTTAAATCTTTAAATGACAAATTCAATTTAACCGATGTTTACATCAATCTGACGGGCTCTTCTGCCCTCTACCTTGCTCAACACCTAAAAGTAGCCTTCATTCAGGAAGTTATCGCCGCTACAGCCTTTTTAAAATCATTACCGGAGCCTGCCGATACAGCCGTTGAATTAGGCGGAGAGGACGGAAAAATCATCTTCCTGACAAACGGAGTTGAACTGCGCATGAACGAAGCCTGTGCAGGCGGTACCGGAGCTTTTATCGATCAAATGGCAACCCTGCTTAACACCGATGCTGCAGGAGTTAATGAACTTGCCAAAAAAGCCCAAAAAATTTACCCGATTGCCTCGCGCTGCGGTGTTTTTGCCAAAACCGATCTCGTAGCCTTACTAAATCAAGGCGTAAGCCGTGAAGATATAGCCAAATCCGTATTTGATGCCGTATGTGAACAGGCAATCGGCGGACTTGCCTGCGGTCGTGCCATCAGCGGCAATGTTTGTTTTTTAGGCGGACCGCTTACATTCTTAAGCGAGCTTAAAGAATCTTTTAAAGACAAGCTTAATGACAAAAACACCAAATTTCTTGAAGTTGAAGATTCTCAATACGCCATAGCCAAAGGATCGGCTTTAGCATTAATCAATGAAATAAACGATCCTCTTTTAAAAGAAAAATCGCAGGGCGTTAATCTTGCAGACATCATTAAAGCGTTGGATACGGCTGATTTTAAGACTCAAACCGTTCCTTTCCCTGCACTTTTTAACAATGAAGACGAGATTAAAGCCTTTAAAGAAAGGCACAATAAAGAAAGGATTGAAGAACTGCCATTAAGCGAAGCTTCAGGCGATCTCTTTTTAGGTATTGATTTAGGTTCAACTACCATTAAGTCAGTATTAATCGATGCAAACTGCCGTATGGTTGACAGCTTTTACGCCAACAACCAAGGCGAACCGTTAAAGCGTCTGCTGCCCAAGATTAAAGATCTGTTAAAAAAATTACCGCAGGGAGCCCATATCCGCTCTATCTGCACGACAGGCTACGGTGCCGATTTGGCAAAGGCTGCTTTAAATGCCCAATTTAGCGAAGTAGAAACTCTATCTCATCAGAAAGCCGCTTATGCTTTCGATCCTGAAACCTCTTATGTCATCGACATCGGAGGTCAGGACATGAAATGCATCAAAGTCAAAAACGGCGTTATCAAAGGCATGCAGCTTAACGAAGCATGCTCATCCGGCTGCGGATCTTTTATCGAAACATTTGCCAACCAGCTTAATTTAAAACTTGAAGACTTCGTAAACAAAGCAATATCTTCAAAATCCCCTTGTGATTTGGGAACGCGCTGCACCGTGTTCATGAATTCAAAAGTAAAACAAGCTCAGCGTGACAACGTTAAAATTGAAGATATCGCATCAGGCTTGTGCCTTTCCATTGTTCGCAACGCTTTATATAAGGTTTTACGTATTCACGATCCTTCAGAGCTTGGCGATCATGTTGTAGTACAAGGCGGTACTTTCTTAAATGACGCTATCCTGCGCGCTTTTGAAATGCTCGTCGGCAAGAATGTCATTCGCCCCAATATCGCAGGACTCATGGGTGCATTCGGCGCTGCGCTCTTGGCAAAAGACCGTACTACCGCCGACACCAAAGAACTTAATCTTACCGATGAAGTTTTAAGTCTTGACGGAGTAACCACCAGACAATTCCGCTGCAAGGGGTGCAATAATCATTGCCTCTTGACCATGAATACTTTTAAATCAGGTCAAAAGCTGATTCAAGGCAACCGCTGCGACTTTGCAAAACGCGGCGGCAATAAAGTTAAAGAAAGTGCCTTTATCGATTGGAAGCTTAAAAAACTATTCTCTCGCGAGATTCTCTCCGATGATAAAGCTGTCCGCGGCGTTATCGGAATTCCGCGCGTTCTTAACATCTATGAGCATTATCCGTACTGGCACCGCTTATTTACCGAGCTTAAATTCAAAGTAGAGATATCCCCGGCAAGCAGCAAACAGATAGCTGAACTTGGCAATCTCACGATTCCATCACAAAGCTTATGTTATCCGGCAAAGCTTACCCACGGTCATGTCGTTTACCTTGCCTCTTTGGGCATTAAAAACATCTTCCTGCCCTGCATCCCGCGTGAAGGTAAAGTATTTGAAGAAAGCGTCGACACATATGCCTGCCCGGTAGTTGCAGGCTATCCTGAAGCTTTGCGTCTTAACGTCATCAAGCAATATCCCGGGCTTAAAATATTCACGCCGTTTTTAAATCTCACTAAAGACAGTACGGTATTAAAAGCTGTTTTAGAATGCTTCCCCGATATCCCGCGTCATGAAATCAAGCTGGCAATAAGAAAAGCGCGAGAAACACTTGATGAATATCGCAACGAACTGCGTAAAGAAGGTGAAAAAATATTTTATACGGCTAAAGAAAAAGGGCAAACCCTGATTGTTCTTGCCGGTCGTCCTTATCATATCGATCCGCATATCAACCACGGCATTCCCGCTTTAATTGATTCCATGGGAGCTGCCATCGTTACTGAAGATGCAATCTGCCATTTGGCAGCGCATAAAGTAAAACTTGACGTCATCAATCAGTGGGCTTTCCACTCAAGACTTTATCGTGCGGCTCAAGTAGTAATTGAAAATCCGCATGCAGAGCTTGTACAGCTTGTAAGTTTCGGCTGCGGTATTGACGCTATTACTTCAGAGCAAATCAAAAAACAGCTGGAAAAGAATGATCGCATCTACACGATGCTTAAAATTGATGAAGGCGATACTTTAGGCGCCGCCAAGATCCGCCTTAAATCTCTTTTGTGTGCCGTAGGTAATGCTCCTGAAGAGCCGGAAATTGAAGAAGACAACGAGCCGTCACTACAAAACTTCAATTTCATGAATAATAATCTGCCGTTCCCGAGAACTCTCTATGTTCCGCAAATGGCCCCTATTCATTTCCCGATATTAACTGAAGCTCTGGCTTCTTTAGGCTATCGCGTCAAGCTTTTGCCTGAAGTTTCGGATAAAGCGATTGAGCTGGGTCTTAAGTACGTTAACAATGATGCCTGTTATCCGGCTATCGTCGTTATCGGCCAATTAATTGAATCTTTAGTCTCGGGAAAACTCGACAGCAGAAGTACTGCTTTCTTATTGTCACAAACCTGCGGACCGTGCCGTGCCACCAATTATCCAGCGTTGCTTAAATGGGCTCTTGACGATCTGGGCTACAACAACGTTCCAATCGTCACGCTATCAAGCTCCAATATAGATTCTGACGCCTTACGCTTAAAGCTCGGTCTTAAAGGATAAAGCAAACTGCTGCGTGCCGTATTGTACGGAGATCTTATCCAAAAACTGTACTTCTACTGCAAAACCTATGAGATCAATAAAGGCGACAGTGATGCCGCGCTAAAGAGCTGCACTCAAGACTGTCTTTTGGCCATAAAGAGCAAGAAAAAGCACGTCTTCACCAAGACGGTACGTGCTATTATCAAACGCTTTACTTCAATTAAACTGCGCGATGAAAAGCGTCCGCGAGTCGGTATTGTCGGTGAAATTCTGCTTAAATACCACCCCAAGGCAAACCTTGATTTAATGCAGAAAATTATCGATGAAGGTGCCGAGCCGGTATTAGGAGATATCTCAAGCTTCGTACTTTATTGCTTTAACGACAGCATCTACCAGGCCCGCCATCTTAAGGGGTCGCGCGTTAAGGCCCTGGGCTCCTGGATCATCTCCTCGCGCTTTAATCGTATGCGCAATATCATTATGAAAGCACTAAGTGACTCTCATTTTGAGAACCTAACGCCATTTAATGAATATAAGCAGGCTATAGAAGGTCTTGTCAGCATCGGTCAGCAAGCCGGTGAAGGATGGCTTTTAACTGCAGAAATGGTTGACTTTATTGAACACGGCATCAATAACGTTCTCTGCGTACAGCCTTTTGCCTGTCTGCCCAACCACGTAACCGGCAAAGGCGTAATGCGCGCTGTGCGTGATAAATACGCTACTGCCAATCTTTGCAGTATCGACTTTGAGGCCGGAACCGCCCAGTCAAACGTTTCTAACCGCTTAAAACTTTTCTTAACTCAAGCAAAAGAGATAGAAGCGGTAAATAAAGAAACCATTAATTTTAAAAACGTTTAATTCTCTTTAATGCCTTGCCGAAATAATCTTCGGCAAGGTAGTTTTTTCACCGATTAAACTGCTTCTACTGCAGCAACCTCTCTAAACGCAGTGTTTGTTTTACTCTTATTTTCATTAATGATGATCACTACAGGAGCCGCCACTTTTTTATCGAAAATCATTAAAGAATACTTTTTTTCCTTATTTGAGCTTTAGCTTCATCAATTTTACTTTGAACTTTATTTACCTTTCTTATAACTTTAAACTCACAGATATAAAGATTTTTATCATCTTCAAAACATAGATCACTGCGACCTAATGCCGTTTGATATTCCATATAAGTAATTTAGTCAAATCAACCATGATTTACCCTATGAAAGATCTTAATATTTAATCTTTCTTCTTAAATTAATTCAATGCTTTAAATTATTCTACCCGTTTTTAATTCTCTTTGCCTCTAATAGCGCAAAGCTTATTTATATTAAAACACACGTAAAATCAATAGATTACATTTATATCTAGAATTAATACATTTTCAACTTCTTTCTTTGCCTAAAGGCGAAAATATTAAATCGTGAAATACCTCACAGTTGAAAATAAAATCTTACACCATACTTACACATATGACGTCAGACGTCAGCTGTCGAGGATTGAATATGAAAATTCTTAAACTTATCGATGAATATCTTGAAATGTCGATCTGCGTAGTTTTGATGATTGCTATTGCAGTAATTCTGGGACTTCAAGTGTTTATGCGTTATGTAATGCAGGATTCATTATCTTGGTCAGAAGAATTATCAAGATATATGTTTATTTGGCTTATCTATGTAGGTATTTCATATGGCGCCAAAATCATGCGACATATAAAAATTGACGCCAGTTTATATATGTTTCCTAAAGCATGGCGAGCTAAAGTTGTAATCATAGGTGATTGTTTATTCTTAATTTTTTGCATTATTGTCATTTACTATTCAATTACTTTAGTGCAACGCCAATTATTACTTGATCAAACATCACCAGCTATCGGCATGCCGATGTGGATTGTTTATGCCGCTCCTGGTGTTGGATTTGCATTAACTGCATTCAGAGAAATTCAAACCATCATTTTTAGAATAAAACAAATAAAAGATAACAAAAATTACGATCCTTCTGAAGAGCTTAATATTTAAGGAGCGACATCATGACCGTAACAATATTGTTTGCCTCATTGGCGTTACTGCTGATTTTAAACGTTCCTGTAGGTATTGCTTTAGGCTTTTCAGCTATGATGGCAATTATAGCAAGCAGTACCTCTTTAACTTTAATTTCACTTATTCAATCACTAGTTACATCCTGTGACTCTTTCCCTATACTTGCTATACCAATGTTCATCCTTGCTGGCGATTTAATGAGCGCTGGCGGTGTATCCTCAAGAATTTTAAATGTTTGTAATGTATTCTTCGGAAGAGTCACCGGCGGACTTGCCATCGTAACCGTACTCGTTTGCATGTTCTTTGCTGCAGTTTCAGGTTCGGGGCCTGCTACAGTTGCTGCTGTAGGTACTATGGTAATTCCAACCATGTTACGTCAAGGTTATAGCAAACAATTCGTATTAGCGCTGGTAGCAACAGCCGGCTCCATCGGAGTAATTATTCCACCATCCATTCCAATGGTAATTTTCGGCGTTGCAACAGAAACTTCTGTTACCCAATTATTTATGGGCGGATTTATTCCCGGCATTATGATTGGTTTAACTCTTATTGCCTATTGCTATTATCATTGCAAAAAACGCAACATCGGCGGCAATGGAGAAAAACCAACTAAAAAACAGGCTCTACATGCTATTTATGACGCCAAATGGGCTCTTATTAACCCAATCATTATCTTAGGCGGTATTTATGCAGGTATTTTTACTCCGACAGAAGCTGCATCCGTTGCCGCAATTTATGCTTTTGTATGCGGATTTTTCTTCCATAGAGAATTAAGCATAATTAAATTCTTAAAAGCAGTTGCCACCTCTTGCTCTACGACCGCAACCACAATGGTAATCTTAGGCTGCGCTTCAGCTTTTACAAAAATCATCATGGTAGAGCAGATCCCGGCTCTTATCACCAACGGATTCTTAAGCTTAACTTCAAACGGCGTCGTCCTTCTAATATTAATCAACATATTGCTTCTCATTGTCGGCTGCTTTATGGACACAACCCCGGCAATTTTAGTATTAGCCCCGATACTTATGCCTATTGCTAAAACTATTGGTCTTGACCCTGTTCATTTCGGTCTAATCATGGTTGTTAACTTAGCTATAGGCTTTACAACCCCGCCGCTTGGCATCAATTTATTCGTTGCTTCAAGAATATCAAATTCACCTATGGAGGTAATTTTAAAAGGTATAGTTCCTTTCTTAATCATCATGATTATTAACTTGCTGATAATTTCCTTTATACCGCAAGTCGTGATGTTCTTGCCGAATCTGTAAGGTAGAACATTAAATTTGCAACACGATTTTTTAATTAAACATTAGGAGTTAATTATGAAAAAATTTAATCTTACAGTCTTATGCGCAGCTATTGCATCAGTAACCTTATGGTGCTCAGCTCCGGCAAATGCCGAAGATAAAGTAGTGCTTCAATTTGCAAACGTTGCCAATCAATCAGGTAAAGAAGCCGGAGCTTTACTTAAAAAGCTTGTAGTTGAAAAAACCGGCGGCACTTTGGATATTAACTTATACAACGACAACTCTTACGGTGACGATCGTGTAGCAACTGAATCGGTTATCTTAGGCGAAATTGATATGGTCAACACTCCGACATCTCCGATTGCCAATATGATGCCTAATTTATATCTATATGATGCACCATTTCTTTTTGATGATTCAGATCAGGCTTTCAAATGGTTTGATAGTGAAACCGGACAGAAAGTTAACAGCGTAGTACAAACAAAAGGACTTAAACTTTTAGCGGTATGGCAAAACGGTTTCCGTCATTACACCAACAATAAAGTAGCGGTAAAACTTCCTAAAGATATTGCCAATCAAAAACTCAGAACCATGGAAAATGAGATACAGCTTGCCATGTGGAAAAACTGGGGAGCAAACCCCACACCAATGGCGTTTACCGAAGTTTTATCAGCACTGCAGCAAGGAACAATTGACGCTCAGGAAAATCCTTTAGCGTTGATTGACTCTAATCATTTTTATGAGGCTCAAAAATATATTTCACTAACAGGTCACGTTTACGGTCCTCATTTTGTGATGATAAATCAAGAAAAATTTGACAGTTTATCTGAAGATCATCAAAAGGCACTGCTTGAAGCTATAGTTGAGGCCACAAAACTCCAGCGTAGCCGTGCAGTTGAAATCGATAATGAACTTATCACTAAGTTCCGTAATTTAGGCAATGAAGTTATTGAACTTACTCCTGATGAAAAGGCTGTATGGAGACAACAAGCCATTGACGGAAAAGTATACGATTTAGTAAAAGAAAAAATGGACAATCCAGAAATTTTGGACACTGTTCTACAACGTAAATACTAAAAAATATGGTCGGAACATGATACGTTCCGACCAAAATTAACATCTAGCAGTTAGGGTTTTACTTATGAAAACAATCAGAATCGGTATTATAGGATGCGGCAAAGTTGCACACTTTCATGCTAAAGCAATCAATAATCTCACTAACTGCAAGTTAGTTGCCGCAAGTAATCACTCAAAACCAAAACTGGAAAAATTTTGCAATGATTACCAAATTAACGGCTATTTAACTCCTGAAGAAATGATAGAAAAAGAACGCCTAGACGCCGTTACTATTTGTACACCTCATCCGAGCCATGCAGAAATTGCCGTAAAATGTGCCAATCTTCATTGCCATGTGTTAGTAGAAAAACCTCTTGCAACCAGTGTCGCAGAATGTGACGCAATGATAAAAGCAGCAAAAGATAATAATGTGCTCCTAGGAACTTTAGTCCAAAGACGTAATTACTTACCATGTCTGCGTATTAAAGAAATCATAAATGCCGGAAAAATAGGCAAACCGATTCTTGCCCAAGTAACAATGCTAGGCTGGCGCTCTGAAGATTATTATAAAAGTGACCCATGGCGTGGAACATGGAAGGGAGAAGGAGGAGGAGTTCTTGTAACCCAAGCCTCACATCAAATTGATTTATTAAATTGGTATATGGGAGAAATAGAATCAATATACGGTTTAAGCGCTAATTTCAACCATCCGTATATTGAAGTTGAAGACAGTGCAGTTGCAGTCATCAAGTATAAAAATGGCGGTCTTGCCACTTTACTTGCAAGCAACAGCCAAAATCCTGCACTGTACGGTAAAGTACATGTATTCGGCAGTAACGGTTCTGCTATCGGCGTACAAACTGACGGCGGTCAAATGTTTATTGCCGGTGTATCTGAAATTGAAGAGCCTCCTGTTACTGATACTTGGCAAATTGCAGGAGACAACAGAAAACTTGAAGATCTTGTTAAAGAGGATAGTGATTTTTTCAACAGCGTTGACAGTATGACCTACTTCCATCAACGTCATATTGAAAATTTCGTCAATGCTATTTTAGGGATCGAACCTTTATGCGCAGACGGTCAAGCAGGACGCGCCACAGTAGAGGTATGCGAAGCGGTTTATACCATAACAAAAAATCCTGACTTAGTGTGGCACAGTAAAGAGCATATTTCATACTAAAAATGTATCCAAGCTAATAAGGTCAAATAAAAGGTGGAAATTATGTCTATGTATTGTTATAACGAAGCATGCACCAAAGATTTTCTTGATTTAGAAAAGGATGTTACATTAGCCAAACATGCCGGATTTGACCTTATTGAGTTGCGCTTTGACTGTATTAATAAATATCTTGAAAATCATTCAATATCAGATCTTAAGAGCTTACTTGACGACACAAAAATAAAACCCAGTGCATTAAATGCACTGTACATTTATCCGGAATTTTTAAGTCAAAAAGATATTAAAGAAAAACGAGATACTAATATAAGAATATTAAATCTAATTGACGATCTCTATCATACTGTAAATATTAACAAATGTATTGTAGTTGCACCTCTTCTTGATGACGACAGCCAATGCAAAATTTATGATCATGAGAAAATCAAATCAAACTGTGTTCGCATCTTAAAATATTTAGCCCAAACAATGCCTTATATTAAATGGATTTTTGAGCCTGTAGGACTGTCAAGAAGTCTGGTGCAAGACGCAGACTTTGCCTGTGAAATAATCAATGAAGTAAATAACGGTAATGTAGGCTTAGTTCTTGATTCATATAACCTTTATTTAAAAGAAAGATCTGATTGTTACTCATTTGAAAAAATCAATGCCAAACAAATTTTTGCTATTCATTTAATGAACGGTAAAAAAGTATCAAACACTGAAAAAATTACTGACCAAAGATACCGTACATTTTGTACGGACGGAGATGCCATCAATCTGTTTAACTTTTTAAATGCACTAAAAACAATTAATTATAAAGGGATGATTTCAACTGAAGTATTTAATCCAAAATATCCAAAAATCTTTACACAGAAGCAAATCATAAACCGTGCTTTTGAAGAGCTCTCAAGCACTTTAATTAATTATGATAAAATTAATCACTATTCGTTTTTTTGATTTGTAATTTAATCATATGACAGATACCTTTTCTTCTGAAAATTTATCATTACAGCTTACGAATACCTTACCTGATTCGTTGCGTTCTTATAACTTAAAATCAAAGGCAGAATTAGCTTCAGAAACTATCATAAAATTAATTCAAAACGGATCCTTTAAAAAAGAAACAATATTACCTTCTGAGATGGAGTTGGCAAAATTACTCGGCGTAGGAAGAAGTACTGTAAGAGAAGCTGTAAAACAGCTGGTAAGTCAAAATATTCTTGAAATAAAAAGGGGACTTGGGACTTTTGTAGCTAAGAATCCCGGTGTTTTACCTGATCCTTTCGGCTTTAGATTTTATAAAGACAAATTAAAGCTAGGCCTTGATTTATGTGAAATACGTCTGCTTATAGAACCAAGCTTAGCACGAAATGCTGCAGAACACGCCACACCTGAGCAAATTCAAATTATTTGCGCTGCCCATGAAAAAATTAAATCTCTAATCCATGCCGGCATAAATCATGAAGCTGCAGACGTTGCTTTTCATTCAAGTATCGCAAATTGTTCTACAAACGCCATTATGCCAAATTTAATGGATATTATTTATGCAGCAATTAATTATATAATTAATTTAAATAATCGTACTCTTCTTGAAGAAGCAATCCAGACGCATCAAATGGTAGTGGACGCTATCTTAAATAAAGACGGAGAAGCTGCCAGTAAAGCAATGGAGCTGCATATTAATCAAATAAAAGATGATGTAATTAATCGTATAAAAACAAATAAGTAAGCTACAGTATTAAAAATTTCTTACAAATGTTGCAGTTTTTTGGCTGCAGCATTTGTATAAGGTATTTTAATTAAAAATATCTCCATTTAAAAAATCAGGCCAATTTTTCTCAAAGAAGATATCATCCAAATTCGGAAAGTCTTTTACTTTTCTTTCTCTGATCAAGGTATTACTGCCATCATATTTAACAACAATAATTTCATTACGTTTAACAATATTTTCAGGAACAATTCTAAAATCTGACAGATCTTCATTAGAAGCCTGTGGAATAGAAGATGCACTTTCTGAGCATATCACTCTTGCACCACGGCTTCCTCCTCCATTGCTTATATAAAAAATAAGTGATTCAATAATCGCTTTTGCTTCAATTAATAAATTTTTCCATTCAAAAATAGAAAACAACTGTGAATTGTGTTTAACGGTAATTCCGTCTTTATAAACAGACTCAATTAACTGATCTATAGTCTTTAATGCTTCTTGCAAGCCTTTTATGTTACATATAAAAGCTACTTTTTCACTCATTATTGTTTGGACTTTTTGTCTTAAGTCTTGTAAAGATATACCTTTATTATTAAAACTTTTACCGGCAAAATCTAAAATTTCCTTAATTTTCTTCAAATCAATCGAATCTTCATCGACGTGTGAATTTTGATTCTCTATAAACTGAGCGCTTCGTATCGCAAATACCTGACCGGAATTAAGTGCAGAGCCTCCCGGTCTTGTAACCCCATGAGTTCCTGCACTTTCACCTATTGCAAAACATCCTTTAAGCTCGCTTTCTCCCCAAATATTAACTCTAATGCCTCCATTAAAATGTTGATGATTTACTCCTACTTTTAAAGGATTCTTTGCTAAATAGATCCCGTTTACTCTATATAATTCAACAGATAAAGGATTCATTTTATTTAATCGGTCAATCGGCAAATCTAATAACGCTTCAGCATTCTTTAAGTATGCATATACATCTTCGTCCAGCTCATTTAAAGAAAATGGTTTGCCATCATTACCTATATCAGGATTATGTAAAAAATCTAAGAACACCTCCCTTCCCTTTTGTATTTCACGGAAAATTGCCAAATCGATAAGACTTGATCCGAAATTTAGCATTTTTTGGGCGTGCACAGGCCATTGATAGCCTTTTCTAAAAATATTTGAAGCAATTTCTTTTGTAGAACGATAATAATTTTTCAAAAAATTATAAACATTACCATCTCTGTCCTGTGAAAAAATTCGCGGCATCGCTTGCATATAGGTTCCTGACAAATTCCAGGCAAAGGTACTTTTATCAGTGCTGATACCAAATTGTTGCTCTTGAATATTATTAACAGAAATACCTGCCTCTAGGGCCAAACCTACAGTACCAACGCACCCGTAGGGATAAGCACTATGCTTATAAAGTTCCCCTGCTCCTCCTCCGGCTAAAATAACATTACAGCATTTAAAAATTACAATGCCTAACTTATTGTTATCATTTATAAATTTTTTAGATATACCAATGAGTCCATCTACACGTTCTTCATAACTTTTTTTAAGAATTTTTATAATCGTACAATCATCTAAAAGATTGATTCCAAGACGCATCGCTTCGTTAGATAATGCCTTTACCATTAATCTAGAAGTTCTAGGTCCACAACTTGTAGCACGCCCCGCCTCATCATGATCCGTTTTATAGCGCAAAACTGCCCCAAATTTATCTTCAGGAAGAGGTAAACCATATAATCTTAACCCGTCCATAGCAAGAAAAGACCCTGCCGCTTCTACATAGGCAAGATCTCCATCCATTGCACCACCAGCCGCGATTGCTTTTGCTACCGCGTAAACATTATCTCCATTCTTACCTGTTGACGCAGTAAATAACGTTTGTTTATCTGATCCTGAGCAAGCAGACGTACCTGCGTACAGCATTGATGTCACTACAATAACATCAACATTTCTACGCTTTAATTCTACTGCAGCTCTTAACCCGGCAGCTCCGCTCCCTACAATCACAGAATTAACTGTATATAAAGGAAAAGAACTATTGTCACAATCAATAAAACTTGTAACAGATGGTTCATTAAATTTATTCTCAAGATTAACATTAGTCAGTTTATCCAGGATATTTGATGACAACATCTTCTTTTCCCTCAACTAGATTAAAAGCTATGAAAATGCAGACCACCATCTACATCAAAGATTTGACCTACTGTATAAGGCATAGGATTAAGTGCCAACATTGAAGCAACTTGAGCAACATCATCAGGTTCGCCCCAACGTCCCTCAGGAACTAAACCATCGGCAATAAAAGCGTCATATTTATCTTTAACAGGCAAAGTCATATCCGTCTTGATAATTCCTGGTCTTATTTCAAATAACTTTAACTTTTGTATCTGCAAGGCGCAAAGCAAGCAATTGTGTTGCCATAGAGGCAGCAACTTTGGAAACACAATACTCTGCTCTATCTGGAGATAAAATCTTTGCAGAACAAGATGTTATATTTATAATAGTTTTATTTATACCAGTACTTAAATCATCATCAAGCATTAGTGATGCAACTTTTTGTGATAAAAAGAAAAGTCCCTTAGCATTTAAATTTAGACAATGATCCCAAGAGTCCTCTGTAAGATGCAATAAATCACCGCGCCTTTTTGCCCCTGTTCCGGCATTATTTATCAAACAGTCAATTGTTTCGAAATTTTTTAAGACAGTTTGTATAATATTTTCATGCTCGGCAATTACCGAAATATCCCCTTGTGCAATTACACATTTTGCACCTAGCTTATGAATTTCCTCTTTTGCAAGCAATAAATCATGATTATCCGATTGCGAATTTCTACTATTAATCACAATATCAAACCCTGATTTTGCCAGCTGACAAGCACATGCAAAACCAATACCTCTTGAAGAACCTGTTATTAAAGCTACGGGCTTGCGCATGCTCACCTCATAAAAAGCAAATTAACTATATAGTTAATTAAATAATAAAAATAACAACACTTGATTGATCGATATCACAATTAATTACAAAATTTTTATAGAAAAAATAAATTTCCTTTTATATTAAATACAAGAAATAACTTTAAAAATATAAGAAATGAAACGAAAAAAAGACCCGATATTATCGCAACACAAAATTCTCTTAGCTGCCAAAAAAGAGTTCGTCAAATACGGATTTGACGGAGCTCGCATGGATCGCATTGCGGACAAAGCCAAAGTTAACAAGTAGCTTATTTATTACTATTTTAAAAGTAAAGATTTATTATTTACAGAAGTTCTAAAAGAGTCTTATCGTCAATTACGCACTGAAGAAGAAAAAATTAATATTGATAATATGACTGCTTATGACGCAATGCTTAACTTAGTATCTGTAAATTGGAATTATTACATTAAGCATCCCGAGTTAATTTTTTTATTGTCAAGCGAAAATCTAATGCGTGCCCGTCATGTCAAAGATCATTTAACAACTTTTTTAGACATAAATAAAAATTGGGAAGTCCTAACCAAAGAAATCATTGAAAAAGGCAAGAAAGACAAAACTATTCGTGAAGATTTAGATCCAATGCAAATAAACATATCTATTGCCGCACTGGTAATTTTCTACATTACAAACAGTTCAACACTTTCATTACTTTACCAGACAGATCTTACATCTGAAGAAGAAAAAACAAATAGACTTCAATCCATAATGGATACTATCGGCTCATGGATAACAAACGAAAATCTATAAATAACCATTTAATATAAAAGAGCTTTTTGCCATAACAAAACAAAAACAAGGAAAAGAATAATTTGCACATTTTTAACTATCTGGTTAATTATGAGATGTTCTTCACATACCTGCATTAAGTTTTGGAATAAATTAAAAATAAATGGAGATACGGCATGAGAGACTTAATTTCCTCCCCACAATTAATCAGTATTAACAGTGCAACAATAAACCACTGCGTCAAACCATCATGCCTAATTGAAGAATGCAGTAAATTTCATATAGGTGCTATCGGGCCTTGGGTTCATGAGTTTCCAGATGAAAAATCAATTAGAGATACTGTAAAAGCGTTAAATAATACCGGATTAAAAATTTCCTGCCTAAGTCGCAGCGGTTATATGTCAGCAGAAGGTAATGAAAGTAAAAAAAAAATCTAGAAAATAATTTTAGATATCTCGATCTTGCTGCAAAACTAGGAGCTCCGTGTTTTGGTCTTGTAGTTGGTGGTTTATGCTTACCTAACAAAGATCTTAACTATACAAAAAGTATCATTAAAGAAAACATCAGTACTCTTTTACAAAAGGCAAAAGAACTTAACGTTTCTTTAGGCCTAGAAGCATTACACCCAATGACATGTGCCAACAGATCAGTCCTTTGTTCCATCAAGGAATCTATAGATTGGTGTGAGGAGCTTGATCCTAATTTAGAATACGGCTTCGGAATTATTGTAGATGTTTATCACACTTGGTGGGATCCGGAACTTTTCTCTCAAATAACAAGAGCAAAAAACAGAATTCTTGGTTTTCATGTTTCCGATTGGGACTTTAATACTGTTGATACAGTTTACGGAAGAGTGCTCCCCGGCGACGGTGTTATTGATATTCCGAAAATCAGAGCTGCAGTAGAAGATACCGGTTTTCAAGGTTATATAGAACTTGAAGTATTAAATAAGAAAATAGTTTCCCCAAGGGAAATAAAAAACTATTTACCTTTTTTATTACAAAAAGTTTCATCAAGTTGTTAACAACATAAGGAGATATCACTTATGAAATTGCAAAAAACACTTTTAGGTTTAACCATCGGATCGGCAATTCTTGCCATGAGTCTGACAACAGCACAAGCCAGAGAACTGCGTCTGGCGCACGGCATGACAGTTGATAATGCACAACATATCGGTCTTCAGGCCTTTGCTGACGAGGTTGCCAAACTTTCTAACGGAGAATTAACTGTTACCATTTATCCTAACGGACAATTGGGAGGGGAAAGAGAAACTGCAGAGCAAACTGTTACAGGAGCTCTTGACATGTGCAAAATTAACGGATCTCTTGCTGAAACATTTGAGCCAAAATACGGAATTATGAGTATCCCATTTATGTTCCGTGATTATGAACAGGCAAAAGCTTTCATGTTAAGCGATCTTCCTGAAAAATATTTCTTCCACTCGTCAAAAGATCGTGGCGTAATCGGTTTAATGTTGATTGCAGCAGGTTCAAGAAGTTTCTATGCCAACAAAGCAATTGACAAGCCTGAAGATTTATCAGGCCTTAAAATGCGCGTTCCGGAATCTGATATGTCCATGCGTATGGTAAGAGCAATGGGAGGTCAGCCGACACCTGTTCCTTGGTCTGAAATTTATTCCGCCCTCCAGCAAAAAATTGTTGATGGTGCAGAAAACTCAATTTCTTCATTCGTTGAGCAAAGGCATTGCGAAGTCAACAAATACTACTCTTTTGACGAACATACCATGACACCTGATGTAGTATTAATTTCAGATTTAACTTGGGAAACTTTAAGTCCTGAAGAACAAGACATCATTAAAAAAGCCGCCAAAGTCGGCACTCAAACCAGTATAACAGCTTGGGATGAAAATGATGCAAAGAACCTGCAAAAAGCAAAAGACATGGGAATCCATTTATCCTATCCTGACAAACAGCCTTTCCGTGATAAGACTAAATTTATCTTAGATGAGGAAATGCAAAAGGAAGGATATAAAGAAATTATTGAAGCAATTCAAAAACTCTAAACTCATTTAGACAATAAATTCAGGAGATATTTTTTTATCTCCTGAATTCTCATAGAGGGCATAAAGATGGATCCGTTCCTTAAGACAAGAAAATTTCTTGATCTGCTTATTTATCGAATCTGCAGCGTAATTCTAATATTAATGGTGCTTGATGTAACATGGCAGGTAACCTCAAGATATATACTTAACAATCCGGCTTCATTTACTGATGAAGGTGCCAGATTTTTAATGGTGTGGCTTGGAGTATTAGGTGGCGCCCTGCTTTTTGGCAGAAACGGACATCTTGCCGTTACTTTCGTGACGGATAAGCTAAATCAAGCCAGCCAAAAAACTTTGAACATTATTATTTACATTGTAATTGCCATATTTGCAATATTTGCCATGATTTACGGCGGATATAACCTTTGCATCCGTACTATGCTGCAACCTTCTCCGGCAATAAACATCCCAATGGGATACGTATACTCAATCATTCCAATAGGAGGTTTTATTATTCTTATCTACATATTTTTAAATATTGTAGATATTTTAAAAGGTAGAAGCATCACTCCTCAAGAAGATAAAGCAGGAGAATAGAAATGGACGCAACAATCGGAATTTATCTATTAGTAATATTCGGCATATTAATCGCCTGCGGTTTCCCTATTGCCATAGCTATTGCATGTTCTTCCATATGCATAATGCTTTCCGTAATGCCGATGAAAGTAGTTGCAATTACAGCCGGACAAAAACTTGCAACAGGAATGGACAGTTTCAGCTTACTTGCGGTTCCTTTCTTCGTTCTTGCTGGAAATATCATGAACCAAGGAGGAATTGCAAAACGACTTGTTAATTTTGCCTTCCTTTTTGTCGGAAAAATACCCGGTTCTTTATCTCATGTAAATGTTTTATCCAACATGATGTTTGGTTCAGTATCCGGTTCTGCCGTTGCAGCAGCTGCTGCCGTTGGAAAAACACTGCTTCCGCAAATTAAAAGTACCGGGCTTAATTTGCCTGTTGCATCCGCAATTAATATTGCATCCTGCCCTACAGGCATGCTGATCCCTCCCTCTAACGGCTTAATCGTTTACTCCGTTGTAAGCGGAGGTACATCTATCGGTGCTTTATTCTTAGCTGGATATGTTCCCGGCATTTTAATGGGACTTGGATGCATGATCGTAGGATTTATCTACTTTAAGCTAAAACCTGAACTTGCAGGAAATCAAACCAGAGTCTCTTATACACTGTCCGAAAAACTAAAAATAACTTGGCAGGCTTTACCGAGTCTCGGTCTCATTATCGTAGTCATAGGAAGCATTATCGGGGGTATTTGTACTGCTACGGAAGCAGCATGTATGGCCGTCCTCTATTCTTTGCTTTTTTCTTGGATATACAAGGCAATTAATCTTGAAACTTTGAAATCTATCAGTAAAGACACAATTCACATCAGTGCAATGGTACTGTTTTTGATCGGAGCTTCAACCGTAATGTCTTACATTATGGCCTACGCCCATTTGCCTCAAATGATCAGTGAAGCTTTACTTAGTATTTCTGATAACAAAATTGTAATTTTACTGATTATCAATTTAACCTTATTGATTGTAGGCATGTTCATGGACATGACTCCTGCAATATTAATCTTTACTCCGATCTTCCTGCCGGTTACTACAGCATTAGGCATAGATCCTGTGCATTTCGGTATCATAATTACCTTCAACCTCTGCATAGGAATCGTAACTCCTCCTGTAGGAACAGCCTTGTTTGTAGGATGCAGTGTAAGCAACCTAAAGATTGAACAAGTAATCAAGCCACTATTACCGCTTATCTTTGCTGAAATCGCAATCTTAATGGTTGTAACTTATGTTCCTGAATTAAGTCTTTATTTGCCGAGGTTAACAGGACTTTTGCAGTAGCCGAATAAAATAAACTACATAAAGGTACCGAACTAATTTTACGGTACCTTTATTATTTAAGAGGCAAAATCAATTTAAACACCACAAAATTAATTAAAGTTTTGCTGCTATCTTCGCACTAGCCCTCTTCATTTTTCTGACTAATCCCTTTAACTCAATCTTACTTAAACGTTCTGTCGGTCCGCATACCGCAATTGCACCTATAGAACAATGCATCGAATCAAAAACCGGAACCGCAATATCCATTAATCCTAACTCGTAAGCGCCATCACAAACAGCATACCCAAGATCTCTTATTTTATTTAACTCCTCTTCTAATGCACTCCATGAAATAATAGTTTTATCCGTAAAGCGACTTAATTTAGATTCTTTATGAGTTTCAAGTTCAGAGTCAGACATTTGAGACAAAATACACAGACCGACAGCAGAAGTATGAGAAGGCGCGATTAACCCTGCAGATAAACTTATTGATAAAACTCTTTCCGTTGCTGCGCTTACGTACACCAAAATATGAGTAGGTTCTTTTCCTGCCACATAATAAGGTATCGCCAATTGGAAGCACTCGTTATACTCCGTGCTTAAAGGATCTAAAACTTCTTTACCTGCTCTGCCTAAAGGCAATCTTACCTGCACTGATGAACCGATAAAATAAAATTTTAATCCTAAACCATAAAGCTTATTAATAGGGTTCTGATATACGTATTCTCTCTCTTTTAAAGAATTCAAAATACGATATGTACCGCTTTTAACCATCTTAAGACGCCGGCTTATTTCACTTACCCCCATTTCTCTAGGTTCGGAGGCTAAAAGCTCAACAACGTCAAGCGTTTTGTTTATTAAGTTAATATTCGAAACATCTGCCATTTTTATCCTCGCAGAGGTTATTTTAACATCTTTATATATTTTTATATTATGTTCCAACCTATAAAACAGATATCAAAATATAATTGATCGCGATCACGCAAATCACAATAAAAATGTATATTTACCATTATTTGACTTATTCTATTAGTGTTCCACTCAATGGAACGATGCTATTCTCGGGAGTTAATATGAATCTTGTAAAACCTTTTAAAGCAACTGTTGTCTCATCAATAGCTGCAGCAGCATTATTCTGCACATCAAATGCATTTGCGCTACAGGCTCCTACCATTCAAGCCAAGCCTCAAGTTACAAATAACGCCAATGCAGAATATGTAATGAATATCGGACACGTAGGCGGCGGAGAACACCCTGTCAATATCGCTTTAAAACAATTCAAACAAAAAGTAGAAGAGCGTACACAAGGTAAAGTTGCCGTAAATGTTTATGATAGCGGCTCGTTAGGCGGCGAACTTGAAATGATGGAACAGATGAACTTGGGAACCCTTGAATCATCAGTAATTATGACAGGATCCATTTGGGAAAGATATGACACTGCGGCCAATGTTGCTTTAATTCCTTTCCTTTTTAAATCATTAGAAGGTGCCAGAAAAGCGTGGAACGGTGAATTCGGTGCAAAATTTGCTAAAGACATCATTGAGCCGAACGGAGCCTACGTTCTTTCTTACTGGGAATCAGGCTACCGCCATTTAACTTGCAACGAACATCCTATTGTTAAACCGGAAGATATGAAAGGCATCAAATTCCGTACTAATGAAAATGATATGAAGGTACAGATGTTCAAAGCTATGGACGCCAGCGTCATTATGCTGCCTTTTGGCGAACTCTTCACTGCCTTACAGCAAGGAACAGTTTCGGGACAGGAAAATCCCGCCGCCAACATTCTGGCTTCTTCACTTTACGAAGTTCAACAATATATGTCACTTACCGGCCACATGTATGACAACTGTGTTTTCGGAGTCAACAAAAAATGGTTTGACGCTCTGCCGCAGGACATCCAAACCATCATGAAAGAAGAAGCCGCCTCAGCAAGACTTCTTGAATTGGACTTAAACGATGAAAATAAGCAGATCGAAGAGCTTAAAGCCAAAGGCATGCAGGTTAATGAAGTTGATAAAGATGCATTTATTAAACGTGTCCAGCCTATTTGGGATCACTTCAACAAAGAACACGGTCCTGAATGGATCGAACTTGCTTTGAAATCTCAGGAATAAATCAAGTAATAAAAATAAATATAGGTAGACAAGCGCTATGGACTTAATGAAAAAAATACAAACCTTAGTTAGGTTTATTTGCTCATTTGCAATAGCATTAATGAGTACTATTGTTCTGCTGCAAGTTATCAACCGCAATATTTTCGGCAGTTCCTTTAAATGGGTTGAGGAGCTCTCGGGAATGTGCATGATTTGGATAACCTTCTTAGGAGCAGCACTGGCTACAACATTAAATGCACACACTAGAATCGAGCTTTTTGTCAATTTGTTGCCAAAGCGCTTGTCTAAATTGGTTTATGCCTTAGGCGACATCGTCTGCGCCGGATTTTCCTTGGCTTTAAGCTGCTATAGCTATCCACTTATAGTAGCCAATATTCATACGATGTCTCCAGCCATGAAAATCTCATTATCGTTCAACTATATAGTTTTCTGCATTGCCACAATTTTAATCTGCATCTTTTATTTAATACGCGCCAAAGCTGATTTTGCCGAAATGATGGCTGTTGATAAGGAGAACAAATAATATGGATCCCGTAGTTATTATTTTTGTCGTTCTAGCTCTATGTCTTATTCTCGGCATTCCGGTTGCTTTCTGTATCGGTCTTAGCGCTATTTCATTCCTTTTATATCAAGGCTATCCGTCACCGATGGTAATGGTGCAAAGAATGGTTGACGGAGCCAAATCTTATACCATGATGGCACTGCCGATGTTCATTTTTGCTGGTGCCTTAATGGCATACGGCAGTACACCTCGTCTTATGAAACTGGCAAACATGCTCGTAAGCAGGGTTCCGGGAGGACTTGGTGCCGCAACTCTCGTAACTTGCGGATTTTTTGGTGCTGTATCCGGTTCCGGAGTTGCATCGACTGCCGCGATCGGCGGCATCGTCGGCAAGGAAATGCTTAAACAAAAATACAGCATGGGAATCACTGCCGGCATTTTAGCAGGAGGAGGCGTAATGGCAACTTTGATTCCGCCTTCTCTTGTCATGGTTATTTATGCAGGATGCACAGGCGTATCAGTAGGCGATATGTTTATTGCCGGAGTAGGACCGGGCATCTTCATCATTTTACTTTTAATTTTAATGAACTGTGTTATAGCAAAAAGACGCGGAATCGGCAGTGGTGAAGTTGCTGTCTATACTACAGCTGAAAAAATCAAAATTGTAGCAGACGCATTACTGCCTCTTTTTATGCCGGTAATTATTATTGGAGGAGTTTTAAGCGGAATATTAACTCCTACAGAAGCCTCTGTTATTGCGGCTGCCTATGCCTTGCTTCTTGCAGTTTTTGTCTATAAAGAAATGACCTTTAAAGACTTTTTAGATGCAACATCTGAAAGCGTCATTACCTCTGCCATTATTCTATTTATCATTTCCTCAGCCACTCCGTTCGGTTGGTTAATGGCCACCCAAAATGTTCCGCAGATGTTCACCCAAGCGCTTTTAAGTCTTACAACGAATCCCTACATGATCCTACTTGTATTCTTCTGCCTATTGTGGGTACTAGGATGCTTCATGGAAACCATCTGTATCATTATTTTAGTTACCCCGATTCTATTCCCTATAGTTGTATCAATGGGCATGGATCCGATCCATTTCGGCGTTGCAATGATGGCAAACCTTGCCGTAGGAGGTATCACACCGCCCCTATCAGTAGGATTATTTACCGCTTGCCGTATATTAAACTGCAAAGTAGAAGATACTTTCCCTGATGTTTTGTACATTATCGGAATCATTACTATAGTAGCAGCCGTAACTTTCATCTTCCCGGATCTTTCCATGTATCTTGTTGAGGTCTTGAAATAATGAATGAAGCACAAATACGCGATGAAATAATTTTCGTCTGCAGACAGCTTAGGAAAAAGAATCTTGTCAATGCTACACATGGCAATATTAGTGCCCGTTTCGACGAAAAAATGCTGATAACTCCGACAGGTTGTGATCTGGAGACAGTACAACCTGAAGATCTCGTAACCATGGATATTAAAAGCGGCAAAGTTATTTCTGACGGCAATCCGTCAAAAGAATATGCAATGCATCTCTTTGCCTACAGAGAGCGCTCTGATATCAGCGGTATAGTTCACGCCCACAGCCCCAATAGTGTGGCTGTAGGCTGCTTGCCTGACACCAATCCTGATAACATTACACCGGCTTATACGCTTGCATTTGCGCTTTTTACCAAAGAACTACCGATGATAGGCTACTATAAAGCAGGCTCTCATGAGCTTGCTGTAAAAGCCGTAGAAAAACTTAAAGATCATAATGCCGTTCTTTTAGCTCATCACGGACTTATTACAATCTCCGATACTTTAACCAAAGCATACTACAGGCTTGAGGAAATCGAAGAAAACAGTCTTATTGCCTTGCAGATCGGCATTAACGGTAATAAGGCATTGGATCCGGATAATCTGTAACATGATAAGAAAATTTAAAAATGAATAAAAAACAAGATCTTTTACTCGGCATAGATATCGGGACAACCGGAGCAAAATGTACTTTTTACGATTTACATGGCACCCCGGTTTCCTCCGGATATCAAGAATACCGCATGATTCATCCGCAAGAAAACTGGACAGAGCAAGATCCTAACAAGTGGTGGCAAGCGGTAAAAGAAAATATTCAGCTTTGCATTGATAGTGATGATATTGACACCGCATGCGTTGTCGGTATCGGTGTCAGCAGCACCAATGCTGTTATGCTTCTTGGTAAAAACAACAAAATCATTTATAACGGCATCGGCTTACACGATCAAAGAGCGGATCCCCAAGTTGCTTGGCTAAAAGAGAACGTCGGAGAAGAAACTGTCTTTAATATAACAGGCAATAATATAGTTAAAGGATCTTTTGCTTTACCGACTTTGCGCTGGTTTATAGACAACCGCCCCGATCTTATTGATGAAACAGAGAAATTTCTAATTCCCAACGGTTTTATTATTAAAAAACTGACCGATAAATATTCCATCGATAAACCGCGCAGCGGCTTAACTTTATTAAACAATCTTAAAACAGGGACCTGGTCTTCTGAAATAGTAAAAAAGGCTCAAATTCCGGAAAAGATATTACCTCCAATTTTTAATTCATGTGAAATTGTAGGACATGTAACAAAACAAGCAGCACAATCTACCGGTCTTAAAGCAGGAACGCCTGTTGCTGCCGGAGCCATTGATACAATTTCAGCTACTATCGGAGCAGGAGCGGTAAATCCCGGTGACTGTGCCATTACCATCGGAAGCAGCGGGAGAATATGTCAAATCAGTAAAGATCCGGTATTTAAGCCGCATATTCTGTCAACCGCAAGTGCTTTTCCCAATCTGTTTACTGCAGTTCAAACAACTGACAATGCCGGAATTTCACTTAAATGGTTCAGAGACACCTTCGGTAAAATGGTTTTACCGGATGCCCTATCAGCAGGCATCAGTGTTTACGATCAAATGAATCGTTTATGCGTACAATCGCAACCCGGGGCAAAAGGACTTATATATCTTCCTTACCTTTCAGGAGAAAAAAGCCCGATATGGGATCCTAATGCCAGAGGAACTTTTTTTAATATTAACCTTGATACTACATATAGTGATTTTATTCGAGCAGTAATGGAAGGAGTTGCGTTTTCGATACGGCACTGTATGGAAATGATTAATACAAATGAAAATGACTCCCCTATTCCGATTGGCGGAGGCATTGCTAAAAGCGACATCTGGTGCCAAATTTTTGCTGATATCTTAAACCGTCCTATTGTTCAACTTGCAACGGAGGAAACCGAAACTTTAGGTGATATCATCATCGCTGCACAAGCTTTAAAAATTGATGAAATAAAGTCTGATTTTGGAAAAATTTTAGCTTTAAAAGGAAAAATTAAAAAACCTAATCACCAGCTTACCGATAAATATAACGATATGTTCAATAAATATAAAGAATTATATTTATCAATTAAGCACTTATTTTAAATTTATAGGGGCTGTAAAATTTAGCCCCTATAATTTCTATACCATCGCATTTTTAATTTTATGCAAAACATCTTGTTTTATTTCTTGAATTCTACTGTTTATATCAGATTGCAAAGGAAAATTCCTGTAAAAATACTCCTTTTTATTAAATACATAAAACATATCTTCAAAAGATATATTTTCGCTAATATGTATTCTTATATCCCGCATACTATAATTTCGATTAATATTTGAAAGCATATACAAAAAAGAATAATTATTTGCTTTTTCTATAATTAACTTATCCTGTTCAGTTAATTCATTTAAATTCAGGCCGTCAAGATTTCTAAACACTAGTAATTCTTTATTTCCAATATTTAATAAATCTTTTTTACCGTAAATTGTGATTACAATTTCTTGTTTGTGAAACAATTCTACAGCTGATTTAGTACCGTCTAATATTTTTTGAGCCAAAGGTATTAACAATGAATTATATATTTCAATTTTGTCTTTAAGACTTGCTGATCTTTGTTTTGCTGAAATTACTTTTTTATAGTTTCTTTTAATAATTGCAAGTTCTTTTGCAAAATCATCATCTTCTTCTATATTCTCACCTTTAGCCGCCTTAATGCATAACTTTAAGGCACGAATAAGACAAGACGTCATATATTGAATAAATGGCAATAATTTTTCTTTTACGGCATGAGCGCCATCCGAGGGTAAAGCACCTACTGCTAAATCACACTCATAAAGGGCATCTAAATAAGCATCTTTATCATCACTTTTTATCACTATCATCGGATATCCGTGTCTTGCCAGAATATAATTTACAAGCAATCTTGCTATTCTGCCATTACCGTCTTCAAACGGATGTATTCGTATGTAGCGATAATGAAATATTGAAGCAAGCTCAACTGGCGACAGTTTTTGTTTTTCTTCTTCATCGTTATACCAACAAACAAGATCTTTCATTAAAGCAGGTATTTCCTCAGGAAGGGCGTATTCAAAAGTTTCTCCAGTTGCAGTTAAAACTGAATTAGGCCTTGTTTTATATTTACCTGCATGTACTGTATATAATGATATTGGACCACCCGGTAATTGTCTATACACCTCATAATCTTCGCGCAGCAGCGTATGATGAAGAAGCCGTATAAATGATTCGGTAAGTTTTTGCTCTTCGGGATTATTACTTTTTGCCTGTTCTTCAATCATTTTAAGACAGACATTATGCGCTTTCATCTCCTCTAAATCCTGCATGTTTGCTTCATTTATAACCCTACCGAATAAAAGTAAAAACTCTGTCTGCCCATAAGTTAATGTATTTCCTTCAATATGATTTGAATTATAGTTAAATTCAAGCATGAATTTTCTCTTCAGCCTTTTACCATAAACTTCATTAATAGGCTGCAAATCCTGCCACTGACTAAATAATTGTTCTAACTCCGTCATAATTTTTCCCTGTATTTTTAATCAATTCAGCTAAAATTACCTTCTAACAATTTTAATAAAGACGCATCTATTGCATTCTAAATATTCACAAACTTATTTATGCTAAATTGCGCAAATATTCTTCAACATTCAAGTATTGAATACCGTCTATTATCTTATTTTCACCTCGATATAAAACATATTTTCCTAAAATAGTTCCGAATCTATGCTCAGTATCAGCACATTTTTTTATATCAACCAAATGCCGATATTGGGTGGATACTACTTTATCACTATGTTTTATCTCAAAAATTTTGCAGTTTCCCGCGTCAGGATCAAATATCACCATATCAAACTCACCAACAGGAAATTGCAAAACAAAAACCTGTTGCTTAGGATTTGATATTTTGGTTTCAAGCAAAACAATATCTTCAAGCATCCTTCCGCGAATTTCACTTAAAATGCGCTCTTGCACTGTCTTTCGCTCTGCAAAAGACAATGAACTAAATTCTTTATCAATAAGCAAACTGTTAATTAAGGCACCAGACTGCGCATAACGCAGTCCCGGCTGCGAGATTAGTGTACGTGTTGTTTTTGTACTGACATCGGGTAAAAACAAAACATCAATATCACATGTCAAATCAAGTAAATCTAAATACTCTTTAACTTCTAATGCATGAATATGCTTTATATCAATCTTTTGTTCTTCTTTATTTAAAATATTCAGAAGCTTTTTAATACTATCAGTAACCTTAGATGTATTTATGCGATCCAAAATATCATTCGGATTTTCTCTATCTTTACGTAAATTATTGGCTGAAATACCCAAATCATGGGATTTAAAATTCTTGGTTAAAACATCAATGGTAAAACGATGGTTAATATCCTCTACGACGCGATTTACTACACTTGTCAATTCATCCTTTTCATATAAATCTTTTAAATTCCTAAAATGATTTTCGTATTGATAACACCTAAGCGAATGCTGAATGTTGCGGGCTATTGCCGTATCTACATATTCATCAGCTTTTTTCTTATCGGCAAAAGGAGAATTTTCATTATAGTTAATACCGCTCATGCTCATAGTTCCACCGTAGCGGATATATTCATCAATACCGTGAATACCCAGAACCATTTCAAATTCACGATAGGAAATAAAGGTTGTATGAAGCAAAATACCGCGATCATAAAGCTGTTCGTCTTCGGTAAAAATGAATCCTAAAGAATCGGTACCGGACAAAACTACTTTCATTCCGCATGATGCAAAAATATCTGAAAAAAGAGCTGCTCCTTCAATAAAATCCTCCATTAAGGTAACTTCATCCAAAAATACAAATTTAATTCCTTGTTTTTGCAAAATTTTTAAATCGTGATTAACCTCAGCAAGTGTATTTTTTGCCGTTATTTGAATAAAAGCTGAACATGCTAAATCACTTTTCTGCATATCGGCAAAAATCTGCCTTATCATTGTAGTCTTGCCGGTGCGGCGCAAACCGTAAAGAATTAAAACCTTATCTTTAAAATCACCGTAAATATAATCATAAAGTTGATTAAAGCACTCACGTTTTTTATATGTTCTTACAGAACGTGCAAACAAGCGCAGATCTTCTCCCATAAGAATATTGGTAATAAATCCAGATTCTTGTAAAGAAGATAGATCCTCTACATCCAATTGCTTTTTTAAATCTTTTATTTCTTTTTCAAGTTTCTTACGTAAATCTATCTTTGCTTTTAAGTCATCCAAATCTTGTGCCGGAATAAATTTTTCTCTGCGTTTTTTATTCTCTGTAAAACGATGATAAAAATATGTCTTGCCGTTAACTGTTTTCTTGGTAATGGAGCCGATTGGCAGCGAAGCAATCTTTTCTTGAAACTCTGCTATACGATTGTTTGTTTCATTAAAAGTCATATCAGCCCCCATACATAAAACTTTTTTATATTATACCCTTTTGTCAATTTTATGGGTATAAAGAGTATAAAAACCGATATAATCTTTTTTCTAAAAAAATCTCTTTACCGTCTTAAAATCAATAAAGGGAATATTTTAATTGTTGTTGACACTTGAATTTACGTGATAGAAATTTAATTCAAAATCTTTCCGGCAAAGTCTTCATCTTAATTTTTATCTCGGAAAGTAGAGTTAATAATTCCAACATCTTTTAAAATCTTTTCAATTTGCATCCACAGCGAAACATAAGGATTTGTTTCGTAATATTTAATATTTACACCTTTGAGGCCTTAGAGCCGTACCGTAAGCGCAATTGCATCGAAGCGTTTTTCAATAAAGACAAAAATATGAATGACGGCAACAAGCCCCGCGTTCATACCTGTGATTGTTTACGCGGCAGAATGTTCGTGCAGTTTCTTTCCTTATGCTATTACGAATTTCTTTATGAAAAAATAAGACAAATGAAAATCACTGTTGATGAAGTCTTAAACAAACAGCATCTTGACGCTGCGGCTAAAGAAACTCATCAAAGTCTTAAACGTTGGCTGCAGAATAAATCATTGCATGAGATTTTAGATTGGTTTGACTGTATTGAATGTATCTCAATAGTAAAACCCGACAGCTTTCCGGCTAAAAAAAATTAAAATCACCACCGAGACCACGGCCCGTGACCGTCTGTTCCTAAAATATCTGGGAATGCTTACTAATTTTAACAGGTAAACAAGATCCTACTTTTAGGTTTAATAACAAAACTTAATGTAACAAATAAAAAAAATAATAGAAAAAGATATATAACAAGAAAGTACTGTATTGGTAGCAAAAGTACAAATAATTTATATACTCACTTTAAAACCGTCAGTTAAAATAAATCTAAAACACTACACTCTTTGAAGCGTTATTTACCAGCAATTAATCTTCTTTTATTCTTTTTACTACTAATTAACATCAGCCCAAGCTGAACAAACAAATCTGATATCTAAAAAACAAGAAAAAATAACGGCAAACGATAATCGAGTATCAATAAATATTTATTAAGAAAACGAATAATACAAATAGGACCGCGTGAGGCAAATTTCATGAAACATAGAAAATTCGCGGTCCAAATAGCGATCCGCCCTTTACTTTATCAGGACGGATATAAACTTAAAAGTGCCAGTTAATGTAAACTTGACCGGAAAGTCCTTCCCTTTCTCCGCTATAACCGTTACCTCCGACACTAAATTCAATATCCTTGGCATCATTTGTATACGATATACCCAAAGAATATATCCCGCTACCTCCATCTATATTTGTGCCGTTTAGATGAAGTATGCCATCAGCATCTTTTGCCGTACCGGAAGCTTTAGCTTTAATGATTCTCTCATAGGCCATGCCCACATACGGATGCCAATTAGCATCAAAATTAATATTCAATACCGAGCCTATCCGAATACGATGAGCATTCAAATCATCATATTTGAAATCGGCTCCGCCTACTTCAGCGTTTCCGGCAACAAAATGCTCCTCCCCGGATCGTCCGTCATAAAAATAAGATAAATACGGACGCGCACTTAAACGGGAAGATAATTTAGCATCAAGAGAAGCACCAAGATGCGCACCCCAATAAGCAGAGCTTTCACTTAAATCAGCATTAACTTTACTTAAAGACGTTTGAAACTCGTTTTTTAATATACCGCCTTTTACATAGGAAGAAATATTTACCAAATACGGAGTCTGCCAAGTGGCATACATACCGACTCCTGCAAAAGTGTGACTGCCGGAATCATGCCGACTCTTACCTTCTTCCGTCTTAATTTTAGTACGGTATTTTGTATGTCCGGTCTCAAAGAACGGGCCTAAATCAACAGATCCGAAAGAAACCGAATATCCGACGATTCCTGTGAAGATATCTGCATTAATCGTATCGTTATACCTAAGCTCTCCGCCCTTTGCCGCTACAAACAGACCTTCATGTTTTCCGTTACGTGATTTTAATGCCGTATCGACAATTAAATCATCTGCTGCAAACATAGTTGCATATACTGACGCCGAAGATTCCATCAATGCATTCGATTCCGGATTTACGCTTTCACGCGGCTCAATCGGATCTTCTGACTTTATTTGAGCAATAAGCAAATCATCGGTTTTTAAAAACAAGTCATACTGTGAAGCCTTAATTTCACTTTCTCTGACTCGCAAAACACTTTCAACAGTGCGTAAATCCAAATCGGTTTTTAGCTCATTAAGCGATGCTCCTGCATAAATCAAATTTGCAGCAGAATTAAGCGCAAAACCTGACTTACTTGACACCAAACTTATTTCATCACCGACATCAGCTTTCAGTCCCTGTGCAACGATAGCAACTTTTGACTTATCATCTCCGGTATGAAATACAACCGGCATTTCACCATTAACTTTAATAACAGCACCATCGGAATTAACTATTCCTTGCAGATCTTCTGTTAAGAAAAAATTCAAGGAGGCATTTTTACCGACATTAAAAACGGTCAAATCCGACAAACCTGCCACATTCCAATAAGAATCCGTTGCCTTGCCGGCCGATCCTAACTCCATATTTAAGCTTCCGGAGCCTAAAACCGTTGTTATACCTGAAAATTTTACCGTGCCCTCACCACTGCTATTAATGTTTACACTACCGTTATCCATAGCTATAACGGAAAGACCGTTGTTGCTGAAATTTTTCTTAATATCAACAATACTTTCAGATCCGGCACTTATCGCATTTACGGCAGTAACGTTTAAATCGTTATTTATAACAACATGTGCATTGCTATTAGTTCGTATAGCATAGCCATCAGCACCGTTAACGCTTAATACAGCACTATCAGCAGTTAATTCAGCGTTATTGTCAGCATATATAGCCCATGCCTTCGGTACCTTATCAATATCTGTCTGCAGCTGCTCTATCGTTACATTAGCCTCTGCTTTTAAATATAAACCTATTGCCTGATTTAATATATTGTTTTGTATAACGTTAACAGTCTTTGCTGCAACTTTCTTATCTGTATATATTCCGTAAGCATTCTTTACATTTGTTTCAAAAAAAGATACTTTTTGATTAAAAGAATAATCTCTATCGGAAACTAAAGGCAAAGCATATGCCGTTCCTTCAGGAGAATTTTGTAAAGTAAAATCAAGATTACCGTCTATATTTATATCCTGCTCATACTCGGCATACAGTCTTGAGGAAGAAAAATAAAAGCCGTACAACGTTTTCGCTGCATTATTTCCATCTACTGATAATAATAAGTCACCGTCAATTAAAGCATTTCCTCCAGGGCCGAATTGAATACCCTGAACTGTAGAATCATAAGCACTGCCGATAATGTTTATTTGATTTTTTCCGTGTAATGACAACATCGCATCTTCCTGAAGCAAGGTGCCTATTACATTTTTTGCCGTCGAAGCGGTTACTGAGCGCCGATCGAGATTCATAGTAAAATCATTATTAACTTCGACATTTCCTGCCCTAAGCATAAATCCATATGGAAGTGAGCCTTCAAGAACAGTTGTATCGTTGGCAAAAATGACTTTACCGGGATTATGAATTTTTGCATCCGTTGATCTGATAAAAGCCTGCTCATTATAATCAGCGCCTACATCAGCAAAAGCATCCTGCTTTTGCAGCACCACCTTACCTCCGGAAAAGGTTAAGGATTTACCTGAAGTTGCATCAATAACGTACGACTGAGCAACCGCAAAAGATCCGCGAGGGTCGTCGGAGGAAATTGAGTTAATTAAAGTTAAAGTTTTATCACCGGCGACACTAATCGTAATATTCTGACCGACTGGAACATTTACCGTATTGCGATCTGGTACATTTACCGTTGTGTCTTCTGCATAATTTTGCGAAGTCACAATAGTGTCCTCAGCAGCTGCCGATAACGATATATAAAGTATCGCCGATGAGGTTGCTGCAGCAAGCGGAGTCATCTGCGTCAAAGCGTTTTTCATAGACTTTCCTTATCCAAGATGAAAAACAAGGCATACGGCACTATCAACACACCAAGCTGTAAGTACAGTATCCTCAACAAATAAAAACACCGCCTAAAACTCATAAAAAAAACAAAGAATTAAGGCGATTCTTGCCGTTATACGTCCCGCTTACGGAACGACTTTCAGTTCAAAAAAGCAAGTTATAAACAGTCATTCGGTTTTACCCATATTTTTTTGCTGTAACTTAGTTTTCTGAAATAAATTCAACGCCTTGGGTGTCGTCAATCTATGAGATGTTTAACGAATAGATCCCGCTTTAGCTTTCAATATCCGCTGCATTCAATTCAAAAACGCCATCCGTGCCACTGACATTAACACTGTCCATACAAAGACAGTACTTATAACTAATCAGACCGTATTAGCTGTATTCAGTAGCTTTATTCCAATTGTAAGGAGGTAACATTAAACAATGTTCCTTACTAAAATTAACCTCTAAACTTTTATTGAAAACTTCTACCAGGCTGCCTACAAATTTGCGGTTTGGCTCCCCAAAAGAACAATCTGCATTAACCTTACTTAAATTACAAAATCCGACATCAACGCGATATTTGCAGACTTTAGTATGCTTTTTAACAAAAACAGAAATAGAAGAATATGCAATCAATACAAAAAATGATTTATATATCAAAAAGATAGTTTTGATAGACAAAAACAACTTTGAAAAGGTTTGAGCACACTTTTCTACCAATCCGAAGCGCGGCGGCGGAAGGGCTTTTTGAATATATTGATTGTTCATTTTTTTGCCTTCATATTTTGCAAAGATGAATAGATCTCAAATCAGAGTACAGTATATTGTATGTTTAAAATGAGAACATGATAAATAAAATCAATAAATTAATATTTAACATTTACTTTAATTCCAATATTTATCACAAACTCTAAATTTTTTTACTTCACCACCAATCACACAAACAAACGCATTTCTAAACCGCTTAGCACCGATAAAAACAAAAGAAAACTGGATCTTACGTAGAAAAGGATCCGGCAATTCGCAACAAAGGATCCGTTGATATTTTCTCGGGATCTTTTAATTTTCAGACCGTCAATCCGTGACCGGGATCAGGTCGTTCATGACAAAGGATCTTTTACGCTCCTGAAAGCAGGGTAATACCGCCTTGTGTTTTTTATTCAGGAGACGATTATGATCCGCAAAGTAAATGTCAAATTAATTCTCGAGCTTAGAGATAAAGGCTTATCTCGAACCGAAATAGCTAATTCACGACATATTTCACGACGGTCGGTTAATGAGGTATGCAAAATAGCCCAAAGTTTGGGGATTGCTTATCGGGATGTTATCGCTAAAAGCGAAGATGAAGTGTATAAGCTCATTTATCCGCATAAATACGGATATCTCAATGAAGACTTTTATGCCAAACCTGACTACAGAGAAATCCATGCGGAGCTGCGCCGGGTCGGAGTTACGCTGAAGCTGTTATGGCAGGAATATACTGCTAAAGCCCGTACGGAAGATAAGGTTCCGGTCAAATATTCTAAATTCTGTGATGATTACAGTAAGTATGTTGAAGAGCATGAATTTACAAGTCATATTATTCGCAAGCCGGGAGTAAGCTGTGAAGTCGATTGGGCGGGCAAAACCTTGAGTCTTTACGACCACAGTAAAGAGCATAAGGTTTATTTGTTCGTCGGAGT
>NZ_GL830962.1 GCF_000188195.1 Succinatimonas hippei YIT 12066 | reverse complement strand
GTGGATCGCTGATCTTTTTTAATTAGATTATTCAACATCAGAGGAAAACATTTTAAAGCTTATAAAGCCACTGTTTTTAGATGAATTGACTGCAGAATTTGATGGTATTGATAAAAACTATGTACAAGAATCAGTAAGAAAAAAGAAGTTTTTAGCGTTGCAGGACAAGATATCCTCGTTAAAGTTCTTAGATCCTGCCTGCGGTTGCGGTAACTTCTTAATTGTCTCCTATCGTGAGCTAAGGCGTCTTGAAAATAAGATTTTAGAGCAAGTTTTTACTGATGGTTTTCTTAATATTTCAGATGCCATTAAAGTAAATATCAATCAATTTTATGGTATTGAGATTGAAGATTGGCCGGCTGAAATTGCTCATCTTTCTATGTGGCTTATGGAACATGTGATGAATCAGGAGACCGCTTTAAAATTTGGACAGACTATTCCATCAATTCCGCTTAAGAGCTCTGCCACAATAAAACCTTGGAATGCTTTAACGATAGATTGGAATGAAGTTATAAAAGCAAAAGAGTGTGATTATATTTTGGGAAATCCTCCTTTTGGAGGCACTACTTATACAACAGAAGAGCAAAAAAAGTGGTTAAGAGATGTATATCCTCCAAAATACAAAGTTAATCTTGTTGATTTTGTTTCAGCATGGTTTGTAAAAGCTGCAGATTTCATGTTGGTCAACAAAAAAATAAAAGCAGCTTTTGTATCTACTAACTCTATATGTCAAGGAGTGCAAGTTATTACATTATGGGGATTATTATTCAATAGAGGAATTAGAATAAATTTTGCATATACTTCTTTCCCTTGGACCAATGCAGCTACAAATGCAGCAACTGTAACGTGCATTATTGTCGGTTTTTCATATGATGAAGTTAAAATTAAATATTTATATGAAATAAATAAAGATAATTTACTCTTAGCCAAAAGAGTTAAGAATATTTCGCCGTACTTGATTGAAGAAGAGTCTTTAACTATTGTTAACTCAGAGAAGGACGCTATTGGTTCAAAGTTTAATTTATGCAGGGGGGCTCAGCCAACAGACGGAGGAAATTTACTTTTATCATATGAAGAAGGTCAAAATTTAATTAATTCTTCACATCCTGCTGCAAAATTTCTTAAAAAGTTTGTCGGCAGCGATGAGTTAATTAATGGAGGGCATCGATATTGTTTGTGGTTAAAAGAGGAAGAACGTACTGAATGGGAACACATTCCCTATATTATGGAAAAGGTTAATGCTTGCAGAAAATATAGAGAAGAATCAAAACAGTCAGGTGACGCATATAAATTAAGGAATAAACCTTGGTCTTTTAGAGAACAGCAGAATCCCAAATCAGCAATTGTTGTGCCTAAAGTAAGCTCAAGTCGTCGTAATTATTTACCTATTGAAATGATTTATGATGATAAGACAATAGCTAGTGATTTATTATTTATAATTCCAGAAGGCGATTATATAACATTTTCAATAATTATTTCTCGCTTGCATATGGTTTGGATGAGGTTGACTTCAGGAAGATTGGGGACAGGTTATAGATATTCACGCGATTTAACTTATAACACATTTATTTGGCCTGATTTAACTGACGAGCAAAAAGTTCAATTAAAACAAAGCGCAAAGGATATTTTAAAATTCAGAATCAGCACTAAAAAATCATTGGCTGAACTTTATAACCCTGAAACAATGCCTGCAGAGTTGCTTGAACTACACCAACGCAATGATGCTTTAGTAGAGTCTTATTATAGAGATAAACCTTTTGCTTCTGATGAAGAAAGATTGTCTTTTTTGCTTGGTCTTTATAATCAGAAAGTTCAAGAGTTAGAAGCAAATAAGAAGTCATCAAAGAGTAAAAAATAAAATTTAGGTGATTGCGGAGCACTAGTTATGAGCGTAAGAGTTGAAAACATCGGCAATTATCAATTTGCAGCAAATGGCAGCAGCACAAATTCAAACAATATGGGAATGCGAGAAATGCAGGCACGTGCTTTTGCAAAACGCGATTCTCAATATCTTTTAATTAAAGCGCCTCCAGCTTGCGGAAAATCTCGTGCTCTGATGTTTTTGGCTCTTGATAAGCTTGTTCACCAAGGTATTAAAAAAGTTATTGTTGCTGTTCCGCAGATGGCAATTGGCTCAAGTTTTAAAGATACTGATTTAATTTCCCATGGTTTTTTTGCTAATTGGTATGTAAATCCAAAATATAACTTATGCGGACCTGACAGCGATCTCAGTAAATCTGAAAAGGTTCTTCAATTTTTAGATGATCCTAAAGAATCCTGTTTGCTGTGTGCCCATCCAACTTTAATTTATTTTTACGATAAACTTCAGGATAAATCAAAATTAGATAAAGCTCTGATTGCAATTGATGAGTTTCATCATGTGTCAGCGGATGCCGGTAATAGACTTGGCACAGTGATTAGGTCATTAATGCATGATACTGCTGCCCATATCATTGCCATGACTGGCTCTTATTTTAGAGGTGATAGTGTTCCGGTATTAGAAGCCAAGGATGAAGAGCAATTTGATAAAGTTACATATACTTATTATGAACAGCTTAATGGCTATAAATATTTAAAGTCATTGGGAATTAATTATGCTTTTTATACAGGGAGATGGACTGATGCGGTAGCTGAGGTCTTGGATACACATAAAAAAACAATTTTGCACATACCAAGTGTTAATTCATCTGAGTCAACAAAGGATAAATATAACGAAGTAGGTAATGTGTTTGACATAATCGGTGATGTAGAGTTTAGAGATCAAAAAACTGGAATTTATACATTAAAAACCAAAGATGGCCGATTATTAAAAGTTGCAGATTTAGTTACGGATGATGAGTGGCAAGGCATTACATTACAATCCTTACGTGAGGTTACAAAGCGTGATGATTTGGACATCATCATCGCTTTAGGCATGGCAAAGGAAGGCTTTGACTGGCCATGGTGCGAGGTTGCGCTGACTGTGGGGTATAGACGCTCTTTAACCGAAGTTGTTCAAATTATTGGGCGAGCTACTCGTGATTGTGAAGGTAAAAGTCATGCACAATTTATTAATTTGATAAGAAAGCCTGATGCCCTACAGGATGATGTTGCTGATTCTGTCAATAGTTTGCTTAAAGCAATTACTTTATCTTTATTGATGGAGCAGGTTTTAGTGCTAAATATTCATTTTAGGGCGGCTAGCGATCCTGCGGACAAAGATGATGAAAATGCTCCAACCATTGTTATTGATGATTCAGAATTGAATTTAAGTGATACTGGTAAAGAGATTTTAAAAGAAGGTATTTTTGATTTAACAGCTGATGTTTTAAACAGCGAAGACATAAAAAACGTTTTAGCTTGTGAACCTAATAGTCTTAACAATGAAAGAGTAAAAGAGATTATAAAATGCGTTTTAACAGAAAAATTTAAGGACGAATTATTACCTCAAGATATCGAGGCAATTTCGCAAGCTATAGTTATTGAGCTTAATAAAAAGGATATTTTTAATCCAAAGCCGTCTCAAAATACTACTAGGGGTGATGGTGAAAAAGGAGCGGAAAATATTGTAGATGCTCCTGCTCCTTTTGTTACTGAAGAGGGTGGTACTAACTTTGTTGACAGCAATCAGCATCGTTTTATGAATTTAGATGACCTTGATATCAATCTTATAATGCAGACCAACCCATTTATGGGGGCTTATGAATTTATATCAAAGGTTGTTGATGCTCCAACTTTAAAGAGAATTCAGGATATTGCCGTATCTTCTCGTGCTCATGTAACTGAGGAAGAGGCTTTGATTTTGTGGCCAAGCATTAAGACTTTTGCTGCAAGACATAATAGAGAGCCGGATGTGCATAGCAGTGATGATTATGAAAGAAGGCTTGGGGAAGTTTTAGCTTATATTAGAAATAGAAAAGCTCAAAGGCTTGCAGCAGAGCAAGAGGCATAGTAATGAAAATAGCTATAAAAAAAGAACAGCTTCCTCCATCGAGTTTTGATGAGCTTTTTGAAGATGATTCTTTGGGCCTATTGACCAATGTAAAGTTGAAAACCAGTAAAACAACAATTATTGAAAAAAAAGATGATTTTAAAGAATTAATTGATTTTATAAAAAAAGAAAAAAGACTGCCAAATGATGATTTTCCATCAGAATTAGCCCTTACAGTAGAGCTTGAAAGAGTACAAAATGAAGATCCTGATAAATATCAGCAATGTCTTGAGTTAGTGGGCAGTCATTTTGATACAACTTTAAAAAATAATGGATGTAACGAAAGTTGTACGAATAACTCTCAAGAAAAAATTAATGAAAAAAAGTTAAAATCTTTTGATGATATTTTTGCTGATGATTCTCTTGGGTTACTAAATGATGTTGGTCAAGAAATTGATTTAAGCTTTCATGGGACTAAAAGAGAATTTGTATCAAGATCAAGTTCTTCAGATGGTTCAATAGCACAACTTGTTGAGTGTAAAGATTTTTACAAGTACGAAAAAATCTTTGCAGATCTTAAAGATCTTCTGCGTAAAGGTGTCTTAGGTTTTGAGTCTGTTGTAAGCGGCAAAGCATGGGAAATAAATATTGGAGACATTTTTCTTGTAAACAATATTTATAGGTTGGTTGTTGATGAACATTCTGCTCGCTTTGTAACAGGACATCAGAAAGAACAAAGACGCGTAAGAATTATTCTTGATAATCACTTGGAGCATGAACCATTTGATCAATCGTTAAATCGTGAAGTTAGAAAGTTAAAGGTCTCAAAAAAGATTATTGCAAAAACTGCTGAAGGTGCAGGCTTTCTAAAGCAAGTTCAAGAGCATCTTCAGAATATTAGAGCAGGTGATGAATCAAATATCCATACCGGGTATATCTATATTTTACAGTCATGCAGCACAAATCCGGTAATTAGCGAATTTGTGCAATCAAGCAGCTTGGTAAAAATTGGTTTTTCTTCGACTTCTGTTGAAGAAAGAATAAAAAATGCCGAAAAAGAACCAACGTATCTTGAAGGTAAAGTAGATATAGTAAAGAAATATAAATGTTTTAATTTAGACCCTCATAAGCTTGAACGTTTAATACATGCTGTTTTAAATTCGCAAAGACTTAATGTTAAGTTAAAAGACCATGCAGGTAAACTATATCGCCCAAAAGAGTGGTTTACGGTAAGTCAAGCAACGGCTTGCGAGGTTGTAGAAAGAATTATTAATGGAACAATTAAACATTATAGATTAGATAATGTTAGAGGAAGATTGGTTTTAATAGACTAATTTTGAAAAATATTATGACTTTGAACTTCAGTAAAAATCCTGTTGATGATGTACAAAAAGATATATACATAAAAGAGTTAGAACAATCGTATCAAAAGAGTTATGAAAATGATAGAACATTAAGTGCTTTTAAAAATATTGTGGTGTTTGTTTCTATATGTTCTATCATAGGTTCAGCTGCAGTATCATTTTTTGCGGAAAATACCATATTTAATAAAAATGAACCATATTCAATTTTATATAAAAGATGGTTTATATTATTTATAAGCTTTTCGGTGTATTTTGTTTGGTGTATATTAGTTTGTGAAATTGCAAAATTACAAAAACAATCCATATTGTGCAAAAGAAAGATAGTCCTTCTGAGAGAGTTGTTAAATATAGATTACTCTGCTTATGATGTTTTACCCAAAAATGATGTATCAGGGGCAAAAAATCCTTTTTTAATAAGATACAGCCAAGAGATACCAGCATCATATAAAATGATTTTATTGATATCATGGTGTTTTAATTCTTTATTGTTATTTTATATATATTGTCTAAACAAATCTATGTTTGGATTATATTTGGCCATATCCATAATTCAGTTTTTGTCATTGATAATTTTGTATAAGAAAGGAATATTAGAACGCTATGAGAGCTTTTACTCAATAGTTGGTTGTATGTTGTCTCGTATTCTACATGTAAAAATAATTGAAACCTTTGAAAATACAATTCATTCTAATTTGACAGCATTAACAGAAGCAAAAAGGTTAAATCTAAATTTAGAAGATTATTATAAAATTTTGATAGCGATAGAAGATAAAAATTTCTATAAACATAAAGGAATTGATATAAAAAGAACTCTTGCAATTTTTATAAAATGTTTAATTCCAAATTGTGTATTAAAATCTTTATCAAGATTTACAAAAGACAAAAATAATTATTTATACAAAACTATTTATAAGATAACTCAAATAAAAGGAGGAGGATCAACAATTACTCAACAGTATTTTCGAAGTAATTTTATTATTGATTTTCATAAAAAATATAGACGAAAAATATTAGAATTATATTTTTCACGGTTTTGGATTAATTGTTTTTTTGACAAACAAACTCAATTAAATTTATACTTGGTATCTGTACGATTTGACAAAAATGTTATTGGAATAATTAGTGCGCACCAATATTTTTTTGGGAAGATTATTAGATATCCAACGAAATCTCAAATTTTTGTTTTGTTAGACCGTTTGTCTAATGTTAGTTCTACCATTCTTGCTGAAAATATTTTTTATAAACTTGAGTCTTTGTTTAGTATAAAATTAATTAATCAAGAAGATATTATTTCAATTTTATGTTGTTACAAAAATTTAATTAGTAATAATAAAATATTTGATCCAACTAATGATTTTTTAAAACTGGAAGAATTTTGTAATCGGTTAATATATAAAATATAATACCATATAAATGGAGGAATGAATAAATATATAACAAAATATATTTGTCATATGAATATATGTGATGCATGTCCTTGTAGATTTTTGCAATAGAGGGCTGAAATGTTTATTCGATTATATAATGTAATTAAAGAAAATTGTGATTACAATAGTTTAAAACCATTTTTATTATGTCTAGGAATAGCTATAGGTTTTACCTTTATATCTTTTGTCACACTTCTTATCATTGGAGATATTGAAAACATAGGTATAAACTTACAGCAGGAATATTTATCAGTATGTTTTACATTGATAGGTATTATTATCCCATCGTTTATTTTTTTAATACAACGAAGCTGTGCATTTGTGCAAAGAATTATACTTGAAATTAAAGAAAAAGAGCAACAAGTTATTCTTCAAAAGAAATTTTTGGCAAACTTTGTAGTTTGCTGTCTAATTGATATTTTGATTTTGATTTTAATAGGAATAATGGTACTATCCTCAATCTCTTATAATGATTGCATCTCTTTTAGACTATTTTTAATCGTTTCATTATTTGTATATGGTATTTCAATACTTGTTCAAAGTGTTTTGTTGGAGGTGTCAATCTTTTTAATAAATGTCAATATAAATGACAAAATTAATATTTAGTATAATTCTTTATTATATCAGTATAAACTAAAAATTTAACTTTAGGTTTCAGAATAGATTTTTATTCTTTAGTTTTTACTTATTTTTGACAACAAAAATCTGAAAAACCTAAGAAATATGCTTAATTTAGAAAATTTAGATTCTTTGCAAGGTGATTCTGTGGAAAATTTAGAAAAATTAGTTTTAGAGTTATGTAAATTACCAAATGAAACTCAGTGGGTTGAGTTTAAGCGTGATAATTATGATCCTAAAATGATTGGCCAAGATATTAGTGCATTAGCTAATAGTGCTGCTTTACAAGATAGAAGTTGTGCTTACATGCTATGGGGCATAGATGATAAGACCCATAGTCTTGTTGGTACTAAAAAAGCTTTGCAGAGCCTGAAAAAAGGAAATCAAGAGATAGAAAGTTGGTTGCGTAATTTATTATCCAGAAACGCAGACTTTGAATTTCATTCTGTATTAGTTAATGATAAAAATATTGGTGTTTTAGTTGTTTATAAGGCAGAACATGCTCCTGTAACCTTTGAAAAGACAGAGTATATTCGGATAGGAAGTTATACAAAAAGGTTAAATGATTATCCTGCAGTCCAAGTTCAGTTATGGGATAAAATTCGAAATGAAAAATTTGAGGAGCAATATGCTCTTATTGATTTAACTGAAGAAAATGCTGTTCGTAAATTAGATTATTCTGTTTATTTTGACAGGAAAAATATTCCAATTCCTTCAGATATGAAGGGTGTTGCTCACTATATGCTTGAAGAAGGTGCATTAGTCAAGCAGGACAATGGCCTTTTTGCTATTACAAATTTAGGTGCTATTGCTTTTGCAAAGGATTTTCATGATTTTCATAAAACCTATAGAAAAGCTTTGCGTGTAGTTAAGTATGAGGGAAAGAGTAAACTTGCTCTCTTAAAGGAAGAAACAAGAACAAAAGGTTATGCAGCAGACTTTGAAAATGCAATAAAGTTTATTGAAGCTTTGTTGCCATCACGAGAAGAGATCGTTGATGGAATTAGAAAATCTCATACTGCGTTCCCAAACATCGCAATTAGAGAGATTTTGGCAAATGCTTTAATTCATCAGGATTTTTCTATTTCAGGAGCTGGTCCATTAGTTGAAATTTTTGATAATAGAATTGAAGTTACAAATCCTGGAGTTCCCTTAGTTGATGTTAAAAGAATAATTGATAATCCTCCTCGTTCACGCAATGAGAAATTGGCTAATTTATTAAGATGTTTGCGTATTTGCGAGGAGTTGGGAACAGGGTGGGATAAAATTATTATTGCTTGTGAGCTTTATAATTTGCCGGCACCTATTATTGATGTTTATGAAGAAAGCACAAAGGTTACACTCTTTTCTCATAAAAGTTTTACAGATCTTTCTATAGAAGATAAATTATGGGCTTGCTATTTGCATTGTTGTATTAAATATGTACAGGGTGAGCAACTTTCAAATAAATCTTTAAGAGAGCGTTTTAGATTATCTGTTTCGTCTACAGCCTCTATTTCAAGATTAATTAGTTTGGCCGTAAACAAGCGCCTTATAAAACCTGCAGACCCTACGACTGCGCCTCGTTACATGAAATATATTCCATATTGGGCGTAGCTGTAGTTCGTTTTGCAGTGAGAATAAGAATGTCTAGCTATGTTTAACTTGCTGGTAACTTTCACC
>NZ_GL830961.1 GCF_000188195.1 Succinatimonas hippei YIT 12066 | reverse complement strand
GTATTCTCTTTAATTTGGGAAAAATCGATATGAATGACTTTATAGGCCTTATCGCTCCATAAATTGTCGGTGACAATTTTAAGACCTTGAAATTTATCAAGACCGTTTGAGAAAACTCATGAAAAGTGCTTACTAATGTCGATTTACCGAATCTGCGCGGACGGGATAAAAAAAACGGGTTTCTAAAACGGGCAAGGTCGGCGACCAAATCCGTTTTATCCACATAAATAAGCGCATTTGCGGCAAAATCTCTAAAAGACGTAACGCTTAAAGGAAGTTTGGTAAGATCCGGCATGTTAAATTTCACAGATATGTTAAATACTTAAAACAGAGTTTAACATAACTCCTGACTTCAGCCGAAGTATGCCGAGCGCTGCATAATAATATTGCAGCTTATTTTCTTAATTGAAGCACCATTACTGACGCAAAATTTTAGTTAATAATTTGATGAAAAACAATCAATAAACTTTACAAAAACAACTTTGACGCAAGACGAAAAAACACATCAACAAAAACCGGTCTTTGTGCAGATCCTTAAGTTAAAGCTTACGGATCTGCAAAAATTTAAAGTCCCGCAATACTTTCATTTTCCCACAGCTGAGAAAAATCCTGACGCTTGCGAATAACATAAGATTTATTCTTATCAACCAAGATCTCAGCGCACAAAAGACGCGAATTATAATTGGACGACATAGACGAACCGTAAGCTCCGGCACCGCGCACAGCCAAGTATTCACCCGCACTGACGGCAAGCTTTCTTTCCTTACCTAAAAAGTCATCACTTTCGCAAACCGGACCTACTACATCATACAAATCAACTTTTGCATCTTGATGCTTCTTAACTTCAACTATATTCATCCATGAGTTATATAAAGCGGGACGAATCAAATCATTCATTCCGGCATCAACGATACAGAAATTTTTTACCGATCCTTTTTTAAGATAAAGAGCTTTAGTAACTAAAATACCGGCATTTGCCACCATTGCGCGCCCGGGCTCTACATAAATTGAGATATCCAAATCTTTCAATCTATTGATAACCGCCGACATATACTCATAAGGTGACGGGGGTGTTTCATCTCCGTAAGTGACGCCGAGACCTCCGCCGATATCAATATGATCAATCTTAATACCGCATTCGGTAAGCTCTTTGTATAAGTCAAGAAGGCGCTCTGTTGCTTCCAGAATAGGAGCTCCCGAAGTCATTTGCGATCCGATATGGCAATCGATTCCACAAATTTCAAGATTCGGATCTGCTGCCATCTGGCGGTAAACGGCTAAAGCCTCATCGTAGGCGATACCGAATTTATTTGATTTAAGACCGGTAGAAATCGACGGATGAGTTTTTGCATCTACGTTAGGGTTTACGCGTACGGATACTCTGGCTTTTTTGCCAAGACTTTTTGCAACGGACGAAATTGCGTTAATTTCAGGAACAGACTCGATATTAAAGCAATCAATTCCCTGCTCAAGAGCAAAAGCGATTTCATGAGCTGTCTTTCCTACACCTGAAAATACTACTTTTTTAGGATCTCCCCCGGCTTTAATCACGCGTCTTAATTCACCTTCCGAGACCACATCAAATCCGGCACCTAAAGACGCCATTAAGGCTAAAATCGACAAAGAACTGTTAGCTTTTACCGCGTAGCAGATTAAATGTCTCTTTTTTGCCAATGCTTCTTTAAAAGCATTCATGTGTCTTACTAAAGTAGCTTTTGAGTAGATATACAACGGCGATCCGTATTGATCGGCTAAATCCGTAACGGCCAAATCTTCGGCATAAAGTTCATTATTTTTATAATTGAAAAAATCCATTTTATTCTTCCGTTGTTATTTCTTCAGATGTTTGAGAACCGGTGTTATCTTCTGCTGCAGCAGAACTGTCAAACAAAGTAAGCTGCCCTTGCTCGGCACTGTTTCCTTTAGCATCAACAGTCTGTACCGTCTCCGGTTCCGGCAGATACAAATCGTATTTCAGTCCGCATCCTGATACAGCACATAAAATAAATAGGCTAAGCACGGCGCTGAATTTCATGATGTTGATCCTCTTGATCCAATAAGATGCACTAAGAGTATCACGAAAGCATATTGTAAAGAGAATTTGTACTAAAAATGATCACTAATCAGGATCCGGCTGTCCTTTAATTGTAAAAGGATGAATAGCTTTAAGATCAGGACTTAAAACAAAATACTGCGGTAGATTAAAATGCACCGATGAAGTGGAACTGCCCTCACTTTGACGGGTATAAAAACGATTTATGGCATTTACTAATGTTGCCCGCGACCCTACATAATGATTGTAAATTTCAACTTCATTGCGTTCATTTACGATAAAAATTTCCCATCCCTCAACCAAAGGAGCAAAAAAGTACTGCATGACCCCCAAAGTAGCATAGCACTCAACAATTCCCGGAACCTGAAGCGCAAACTCAGGGCGCATGCTGTAAGGGGATAAAACCGAAATATTTTCGGATTCTGAACCCAAATAACTTAAGCGGTTAATAATAATTCCGCGATCCTTATCATCTCGTGCTAAAAAGGTATTACGACCAATTTTAAAGGAAAGCTCTTCCCCTGTTCCCATTTTCAAGAATACCTGACGCAAAAGGGACTGTAAATCATAGCGGATAAGATCACCTCTTGAACTGGCATAAGAACTGATTTTTATGCTGCTTAAAAGCTTTCCCGCATCTGCAAATTCAGCATTGCGGGATACTCTTACCAAAGAGGAAATAAGCTGAATAACTCCGTCCTCACCTGACGGAAAAGAAATAGCGCAGGCCTCCCCCCAGGAATTTATCATCAAAAGATCAATAGATCCTACAAGACATAATCTTTCACGTCCGCAGCACAAGGATGAGCCGTAATCTAAATCAGCTGATTCTATATCCCTCATTAAAGTAGGATCGTCCTCAAAATTTAATACGACGAGGCACTCTTTAAAAGAGCGGGGACGCTGCAAATCCAAATCAGAAATAGGAGATAACAAGCTGCTCTTTAGTGCCGTAATATCAGATGCAAGCTGCTTAACTCTGCTGCTGCTTACGATACCGACCTGACCTGCGGTATAAATTGCAGTCAAACGGGTTAATATTCCGTTAAAACAAGCCCACGCAACAACTTCTACCAAACTTGATCCCACGATAATAGGAGATGACGCTAAAATTCCGATATCGTCAGGAGCCGAAGAATAAAGGTGCCAACCCTTCTTGCATAATGAGTTCTTATTCGGTCTTATAAAAGTTAAATAACGCTCTTTAATAGATAAAGTCAGATCGGAATTAAACAATAAAATCTTTCCAGGATAGCGATCAAACGCGGCATAAAGCTTACGCGACAAAATACCGGCATCATCGGAAGTAATGGCATACTCAATTCCGTGTCTTACGGAAAAGCGCAGCAGCGCACGGTAGCTTTCCAGCAAGGAATAATAAAGACTTTGATAAAAACGGCTGACAAAAGAAAACTTCCAGGCATCGCGGTTTATTATTTGTTTGATAAAATCTTTATCCATCTGCCAGTCGGATAAAAGTTTATCAAGCAAATTGCGTCTATAGGATAAAGCCGTACCGTCTGACAATCCGTCAAGTCCTGAATAAATCTTTAGAAAGAAACATACCCTTAAAAGCTTCAGCCGTTTGACATCCCCGATACTCTTAAGATAATCGCTGACCTTTTCATACATAAGATAATAAGCATCAAGCTCTATTCCGTATCCGTCATGATTTAAAACATAGTCCTTTAATTTTGAAGATAACAGATCGGTCTGCGGATAATCATTGCTGTATGCTTCCATCAACAAAATTTTTATTGCCGCCTTAAAAGGTGAATCAATACCTTTATACAAAAGCCATAATCCCGATCCGAAATACTCACCGGGCGAACTGTTGACTATAGTACCGAAATCAAACCATTCCTCTTTTTTTATGCTCGGATGATTTAAGACCTTATCAACATAAAAAGCGTAATCATCGGCTTCTTCTTTGGTCGTGATTAAAAACCAGATAATATAGCGGCCGCAAATGCGAAAAGACGTACGGTAAAACTCATCTAATAAAAACAGATTCTGCGCACTACCGCAATTATCAGAGTCAAGAGAATCGGAAGATCCTTGGGTAAAACGGTTATCTAAAGTAACAAAAAGATTCAGATCAACTCCGCAGCCATGCGCAAAAGCAGATAAAAAACGACATTTTTCATTTAAAAAGGAAAGTCTTTGCGCACTGATATCATGACCTACGCATACCCATATATCCAAATCGGAATGGACGCTCTGTCCTATAGAAGAAGTACTGCCCATGGCATACAGCCCTAATATTTCATTTCTCTTTGGTGCTGTTAACTTATCTTCAGGAGAAAGCCGCGCTTTCAACCAATCTTTATGAAAATCATCAAGAACAAAGCCGTCAATGCCGCAAGGAACGTCATTATGCTTAAAACCGGGAAGATGAGGATCGTTATAATTTAAGAATAAAGGAATTAATGATAAAAATTTCTGAGCCTTTACCGTCATTACCGATTTGGCGCGAACAAGGCGTTCTCGATTCAGATCAAGATATCGCTTTAATCTTAGCGGTAATTCTTTATCAAAAACGTCTGTCATACATTTTTCCTCGGCTCAAAAAATATTTTACCCACTAAAAATGTGACGGTAAATACAGATCACAAGATCTAACAATAATAGATACAAGGATTTTTTATCAGATCCCGTAAAATGGTAAAATTAGGATTCAAATAAATTTTTGCAGATATTAAGGTTTCTTATGGCGAACACAACAGACAACAGCCAAACTAAAAATAATGATGTCATTAATAAAAAAGAGGATGCCGCTAAAGAGGCTTCTCTTAAAACGACATCTGATGAAACAAAAAGCCTAGAACAGGAAATGCAGGACATTGAGGACAAGGCACAAAGCTTGCGTGCTCAAGAAGAAGCAGTTGCCAAGGCAAGCACTGAAGATCAAAAAGCAAAAGAAGCAGAAATGCCGCAAAAAGATGAGAATCAGGAGCAAAAAAGCCAAAAAGGCGCCGATCCTGTAAACACCTACAGTGATCCTTATTATGATCAGGCAAAGCAACTAAGTGATTTAAACAAGAAAATTAAATCCTTAAAAGGGAGTAATTTTATTCTGACATCACTTAGCGTCGTGATCTTTATCGGTCTTGCCGCTTTTGCCATTTACTCAGTAAAAACTACCGATGTGCTGCAGGCAAAAGACGATATGCTTGAAGCAAATCAGCAGGAGATTTTAAACGTTAAAAACCAGCTTCAAGACTCGGCTCAATCCTTAAGTCAGGCTTCTGAGCAAATCAATCTGCTTTTAAAGCGCAACGGCGAGCTTGAGGATGCGTTAAATTCGTATAAGGGATTGGACGGCAAATTGACCGGAATCGAAAGTGCCAATAAGACCAACGCCTCAAATATTGCTTCATTATCAGCAAGACTCAAGCGTTATGAAACACAGAATCCTGATGATTGGCGCCTTGCCGAATGCTTCTTCCTCGTCAATAACGCCATGCAGAAGGCGGTTTTTGACAAAGACGTAAAAGCTGCCTTATGGTTCTTAAATAATGCCAACCTGCTTATCGCCGATATTGAAGATACTGATGTCATTGCAATAAGAGAAGCGATAAATGCTGATATTACGACGCTTTCAAACTTAAAGCCCATTGATCGTTACGGCATCAATATCGCTCTTAATGAGGTTTATAAAAACATTGATAATCTGGTCTTAAAAGGCTTTTCCGATGCAGACATGCGTAAAGATGCCTTCCAGAAAGAAACCACTCCTACGGACAGTATCTTAAATTGGAAAGATAATATCCTGAATTCAGCAAAAGAGTTTTCTTCCCGCTTTATTGAAGTAAGGCGTAAAGATCCAAAAGAAACCGATGCTTTCTTATCGCCTACCCAGGAGGCCTATCTTAGAGAAAATATTAAGACCAGAATTCTACTTGCAAAAGCTGATCTTAATTACTCTGATGCACAAGACTACGCTTTTAACCTTAACGACGCGTTATCTTTAGTCAAAGCCTACTTTGATAATGATCATCAAGTCACCAAGACTGTTATCAACGATATTAATGAGCTCTTACAAAAGAGTGTGGATCTGGATACTCCGACCGTACTTAGCAGCAGTGCTTTATTTAATAAATTTGCCAAAGAGCGAATTTTAGAGCCTATTGATGTCGTAAACAGAGGAGAACAGCAATGATTAAAATCTGCATTGCGCTCCTTGTAACCTGCGCTGCAATCTTTATCGGTCCGTACTTAGCAGATTCGCAAGGATACATACATATTGCGACAAACGACTATATTATAGAGATGTCGGTAGTTACCGGTACCGTATTGACCGTAATTGCTTTTATCATTTTCTATTTTGCCGTCAATTTTGTTTTGTCCGTGATGCACCTGCCGCACGGAGCCTCGCTGATGTTAAAGCGCCGTGCCGACAAGAAACAAATAACATGGCAAAACAATGCGTTTATCGCCTACGAAGAAGGAGATTTCAAACGTACTTTAGCTTTATTCAATAAAGCTCCTAAAAAAGATCAAATCCCTACCTTTACTAAGTTCATTGCAGCAGATGCCGCTTTTGAACTGGGAGATTATGCAAAAACCACTGCTATTCTGGATGAGATTGAGAAAAGCGATCCGCATGCAAAAGTTGCAGTTGCAATCGTCAGAGCCAAGATGAATTTCAAACTTGGAAATGTCGAAGCCGCACTTGAGACGCTGCAGCCGTTAAAGCTTAAAGACTCGTCTTTCATTTCTAAAATAAGCTATCAAAGCTTAAAAAATGAAAATGACTTTGAAGGGCTTGCGGAAATGGCTCCCCGTCTCATCTCTGACAAAATCATTGACGATCATGAAGCTAATAATATCTATACCGCAGCTTTCACGCAAAAACTTGCGTTATTAACTAAAACCAATGAAGCTTTAGCATTAAGAAAATTACTGCCTAAAAAAGTCAGATATATTCTGCCTATAAATACGCAGCTTTTATTGAAGATTGATGAGTTTAAAGACACTAATGCCGTTAACAAGCTTGCCTGTGATCTTTTAAGTCACAATCAAGATGAGCCTGAACTGTATAAAGCTATAAGCAATTTACAGTCAGCTCTGCCAAAAGTCAGAGAAGCTGTAGGTAAAAAGCTTGAGATGCATGCCGCTGACGATGAGGCTAAATGCTCTATGCTAAAAGCCTTAGCTCAGCTTGAGAGTAATGAAAATCTTAACGAAAAAGCCTGTGAACATCTTTTGGCAGCGATGCAAATAAAAGAAGATGCAGATATTTGCTATCGCCTTGCATTGATTTACAGCAAATTAAGATTATTTGAAAAGGCAAGTCAATATTTTATGCGCTGCTGCTAACAATCTCAGCTATAAAAAGAGGGCCTCAGCCCTCTTTTTATATCAGCGTAAAAACTGTTGATAAGCAGTATTTCCCGTTACCTCAACGGCCGGATAATTTACTTTCTTAATAAAATCATCCAGATTCTTGCTTTGATCCTGGGCAACGTTAAAGCCGCACAAAACGCTGCAAAATTCCAAACCGGAAATACGGAAATGGAAAAGCGTAATGCTGAACATATTGCCAAGAGCATTCAAGAACCTTATCAAGGCTTCCTTTGAATTTGGGAACTCAAATAAAAACAGCTTTTCGTCAAGCTCTAAGGTAGGATGTCCGCCGACCATATAACGTACGTGATCTTTGGCTATAGCGTCATCGGTAAGATTGGTCACCAGATATCCCTGCTTTTTTAATGATGCAGAAATACTGTCCAACTCTTGCTTACCGTTAGTAAGCTCTACGGATGCAAAGACACGAGCACGATTTTTATGGGAATAGCGGTAACTGAACTCCGTTACGTGACGATCGCCTAAGGCTTTGCAGAAATTAAGGAACGAACCTTTTTCCTCAGGGATCTCAACTGATAAAATTCCTTCAGCCATCTCGCCCACATCGCAGCGCTCGGCAACCATACGCAAAGTATGGAACTTAACGTTTGCTCCCGAAAGAACTGCAATGTAATTGCCTTTATTTTCACATTCATTCTCACGAACATACTTTTTAAGACCGGCAAGAGCCAAAGCACCTGACGGTTCGGCAATGGCACGGGTATCATCGAAAATATCTTTCATCGCAGCACAGATTTCATCATTTGAACAAGTAATGATTTCATCTACGTACTGTTTGCAAAGACGGAAAGTCTCATCTCCTGCTTTACTTACGGCCACGCCGTCGGCAAAATGCGAAACAAAACCGATATCGCACGGTTTACCGCGTTCAATTGCCGCTTTCATGCAGGCACTGCCTTCAGCTTCTACCCCGACCACCCGAATTGAAGGGATAAGCGCCTTAATATATACGGCAATGCCGGCAGCTAAGCCGCCGCCCCCTATCTGGACGAAAATCGTATTAATGTCAGAACACTGGCCTAACAGCTCATGAGCTATCGTTCCTTGTCCTGCGATAACATCAGGATCGTCATACGGAGGGATCAGAGTCAATCCTTCATTTTGAGCCAGCTCTTTGGCATGTTCGTAAGCCTCATTAAAAGACTCACCGAACAGCACTACCTCTCCGCCCAAGCGCCTTACCGCATCCACTTTTAAATCAGGTGTAGATGTAGGCATGACAATCACGGCACGAGTTTGAAGTTTTCCGGCTGAGACCGCAACACCCTGAGCGTGATTTCCTGCAGAAGCTGCCACCACACCGTGCTTTAACTGTTCGGGAGTGAGATTTAACATTTTGTTATAAGCACCGCGGATTTTAAAAGAATGAATTTTCTGATAATCCTCTCGCTTTAACAAAATATTCACGCCCAAACGCTCTGATAATTTATCAAGCTTGTGCAACGGGGTGACTCGCGCCACCTCGTAAATGCGTGATAACAGAATCTTATGTAAATATTCCTGATCGGTTAATAATTTTTTAGCCATACTATAAGGCCTCGATCTTAGAACGATCGCGAACACCGCCTTTATCTGCGCTTGATGCCATAGCTGCATATGCCTTTAACGCAAACGATACTTCGCGATCACGTTTTACCGGCTTCCAAGCCTTAGGACCGCGTTTTTCCATCTCTTCACGGCGAGCTTTTAAAGTCTCGTCATCAACGCACATTCTTATCGAACGATTCGGAATATCGATTTCAATTAAATCGTTTTCTTCAAGCAAACCGATATTGCCGCCGTTTGCAGCTTCAGGAGAGACGTGACCTATAGACAATCCCGAAGATCCGCCGGAGAATCTGCCGTCAGTGATTAAAGCACACTTCTTGCCAAGGCCTACTGACTTAATATAGGAAGTCGGATACAACATTTCCTGCATACCTGGACCGCCGTGAGGTCCTTCATAACGGACAATCACGACATCGCCGGCTTTAACTTTTCCGTGCAAAATACCGTCAACGGCGTCTTCCTGAGATTCAAAGATTCTGGCAGGACCTACAAATTTCAAAATTGAAGAATCAACACCGGCAGTCTTAACAATGCAGCCGTTTTCAGCCAGATTTCCATACAGAACAGCAAGACCGCCGTCTGTTGAATATGCATGATCATAATCGCGGATGCAGCCTTCTTTTCTGTCTAAATCAAGGCTGTCATAACGACAATCCTGAGAAAATGCCTTAAGGCTCTTTACTCCTGCAGGTGCGGCTTTATAAAAATCAAGCACCTTAGGGTCATCAGTAGTGACAACATCATAATGCTTGATTTCCTCAGCCATAGTCATACCGAGAACGGTCTTGCATTCCGGGTTAATCAAGTCTTTTCTTAAAAGCTCGCCTAAGATTCCCATTACGCCGCCGGCTCTGTGAACATCCTCCATATGATACTTAGTGGTGGAAGGAGCAACTTTGCATAAATGGCGTACATGACGGGACAAACGATCGATATCGTTCATAGTAAAATCAATTCCGCCTTCTTGAGCAACGGCGAGCAAATGCAACACGGTATTGGTAGAACCGCCCATGGCGATATCCATGGTCATAGCATTTTCAAAGGCCTGGCGATTGGCTATATTACGCGGCAAAACCGACTCGTCGTCATGCTCGTAATAAGCTTTTGCCATTTCGACGATGCGTTGTGCTGCTTTTACAAAAAGCTCACGGCGCAGCTTATGAGTAGCAACCAAGCTGCCGTTACCCGGCAACGACAAACCTAAAGCCTCAGTTAAACAATTCATGGAATTGGCGGTAAACATACCTGAGCAGGATCCGCAAGTCGGGCAGCTTACTTCTTCAACTTCCTTTACGGTTTCATCAGTAACGTCAGGCTCGGCAGAAATAATCATTGCGTCAATCAAATCAAGCTTATGATCAATAACCTTGCTGCGACCGGCCTCCATAGGGCCTCCGGACACGAAAATTACCGGAATATTAAGGCGCATGGCAGCCATAAGCATACCCGGAGTTACTTTATCGCAATTTGAAATACAGACTAAAGCATCGGCTTTATGGGCATTGACCATATATTCAACGCTATCGGCGATAATATCGCGTGAAGGCAATGAATAAAGCATGCCGGTGTGTCCCATTGCAATACCGTCATCAACGGCAATAGTGTTAAATTCTTTTGCGATACCTCCGGCTTTTTCAATTTCTTCAACGACAAGCTGACCGATATCATGTAAGTGCACATGACCGGGCACGAATTGTGTAAAAGAGTTGGCTACTGCAATAATCGGCTTGCCGAAATCTTCAGCTTTAACACCGGTAGCTCTCCACAAAGCCCTGGCACCGGCCATAATTTTTCCTTCATAAGTAACGCTTGAACGGTATTTAGGCATGATATTTTTTCCTTTTTATTATTTTTGATAAAAAAGCCCGCACAAAACGAAATAAGCGGGCTTTTGTTGAGTTCTATCTTTTAAAGTAAATAAAATTTACTTCTTAACCGGAGTCAACCAACCCCATTTGTCTTCAACTCGTCCCTGAACGACATCAAAGAACAGCTTCTGGATCTTTTCAGTCAAAGGTCCGCGGTAACCGCATCCGACAGGGATACCGTCAACGCTTGCTATCGGGGTGATTTCAGCGGCGGTGCCGGAGAAGAACATTTCATCGGCAAGATAAACCATTTCACGAGGAATACGCTGTTCTCTTACCTCAAGGCCCAACACTTCTTTAGCTAAAGTAATGATTGATAAACGGGTGATGCCGGGAAGAAGTCCGCAAGTATACGGAGCGGTATACAGGACGCCGTCTTTAATAATAAAGATATTCTCACCTGAGCCTTCTGAAACGTAACCGTTAACATCCAAAGCTACGGCCTCATCGTAACCGTTTTGCGCGCATTCGTTTGCAATAAGGATTGAAGACAAATAATTACCGGCGGCCTTTGCTTCAGTAGGAATGGTATCAGGAGCCAAACGGCGCCATGAAGAAACACCGACCTTAACGCCCTTCTTTAATCCTTCCTCACCGAGGTAAGCGCCCCAAGGGATAGCTCCGACCATAACCTGAGCTTTTGCGCCGTCAGGAACTCTTACGCCCAAGCCGACGTTGCCGATAAATACGAGCGGACGAATATAACCTGAAGGAAGATTATTTTCAGTCATGATCTTGCAGCAGGCGTCCATTACTTCTTCTTTAGTAAAAGGAATATCAAAACGATAAATCTTTGAAGAATTAAATAGGCGGTCGATGTGCTCTTTTAAACGGAAAATGCAAGTACCGTTCGGGGTCTCATATGCACGGATACCTTCAAATACGGAAGAGCCGTAGTGCAAAGCATGAGTCATTACATGAACGTTAGCGTTCTCCCAAGGAACCATTTCTCCGTTAAACCAAATATACTTTGTAGTAGCGGTATTGCCCATTTTATTTACCTTACTTAATTTCTTTTATTTAATAACCTTTTAAATTCGTGATTTTTTAAGTCGGGGGTTACCGGTATAAAAAATCAAAGGGTCCTTGCATCCTTTTTATGCAGTGACTCTGATTTGCCGCTTGGCTTTTAGCCTGCGGCAGCAACATGTTTTTGATTCTATCACAGCAAAATAAACCCGATCGATCTAAAAAAAAACACACCAAAGGCTTTACTTTAAATTAGCCAAGGTTATTCAATATTTATCTATGATAATCAAACAATTATTTGTTTTATCCTAGATAAAAATACATCCTTTTCATGAAAATTTTGCATTAAAATAAGGCATTAAAAATTCAATATTGCATTAAAATAGTGCGTGTTTGTTTTTTGGCATTAGACAAAAACCTTTTACCAAACAAAATAAAACTGCAAAAAAAGTCATTTTTTGGCACAATATGCACGATCTTTGTCTATCTGGTACGAAATATGCTTTCTTTTCTTCCCGGTCCGTTATTATTTATCATTAACTTCATATTAATCGTAATTAATACTGTAATAATCGCGACCCCGATTTTGATTCTCGCTCTGCTGCGCGTTTTATTACCGTTTAAGACTACTATTAAACTTATCGAAAAGCTCAATCTTTTTTTATATGGGATCTGGGTGCACAATAATTCACTGACCATCGCGCTTACCAACAAAATCGATTGGCAGGTAAATTCTCAGAACATTACCAAAATCAAAAACTCATGCATAATTATCTGCAATCATCAAAGCTGGGCAGATATAGTGATGATTTGCCATATTTTCAAAGGCAAAATCCCTATTACTAAGTTCTTCTTAAAACACTCTCTTATTTATATCCCGTTAATCGGTTTGGCATGTCTCGGACTGGGCATGCCTTTTCTGCGCCGTTACAGCAAACAGCAGCTTCTGAAAAATCCCAAACTTAAAAACAAGGATATCGAAAGTACTAACAAAGCATGCCGCAGACTTATTCATGCTCCTTCCACCTTAGTAAATTTTGTTGAAGGAACCCGTTACACAAAAGAAAAAGCTGACGCCGTCAAATCTCCCTATCGTCATTTAATGCCGCCTAAAGCCGCATCTTTAGGTATTGCACTCGGGCAAATCGGCAAAGATATTGACGTTCTTTTTAATACCACGCTCCGCTACCCCGATAATGAAGAGAGTCCTTTTATCGACATGCTTAAAGGAAAGTTAAAAACCGTGTATGCCAACGTAGAGCCCATTAAAGTAACAGATGAAATTATCGGTGATTATCTTGGTAATAAACAATTCAAGCATTCTTTTACTCTATGGCTGCGTGAGCTTTGGGAAAGAAAAGATGAAGAGCTTGATGAAATGTATAAAAAAAGAGAACAAAAAAAGCCCGCCGAAAAACTGACCGGCGGGAAAAATAATTAGTTAAGAGTCAAAAGATAAGCGATTAAATCAATAAACTCGCCTTGAGTATCCACTGACTCCATAATTGTAAGATATTTGCCGTTTATCACAACCTCGGGAACGGCATCAAGTTTATAGTCGTCGGTAAGTTTATCCCAAGTGGAGACCTTTCCCAGAACAGGGAAAGAATTATAATCGGACTCAAAAGTCTGAGCCGGAACTCCCAGCGACTCAAACAACCTGACAAAATCATCGTGGGATGAAGGTATGTTTCCGTCAACGTGCATCTGCTTAAACAAAGTCTCCACATACAAATCGTCTATTTTAAGCAGCTGAGCTACCGCTAAGGCCTTTTGTGATTCCACCCCCATATTGCCGCCCATAAGATTTATGGGATTACGCTCAAAAGTCGCTTCATTTTCAAAGCGTTTTTCAATCTGATTGAACATCGGCTGAAGCGAATAGCAATGTCCGCACCAAAACGAAAAGAATTCACGGATCTCTTTATGCGGAGTTGCCGTTTGAGCGATTACTTTATAATTTACGCCTTCTTTAAAAGCATCTGCCGCCTGTACCTGACAGGAAAGAAAACCGGCAATTACTAAAATTGACACCAAAAATTTTTTAATCATATTTATTTTCTCCTAAAGCATATGCCATCTTGAAACTTTGGCATAAAGCTTTTTTACATCTTGGCGCTGCCGCTGCATTCTACAGCTTAAATGACGATGCAGCATCTTTAATAAAAAGTCAGAGCCTACTGCAAATCGGCATAAAGCTGCAAGCCGTTTAACATCAGATCGGGAAATTTTTAAATCACTGCTTTTCCCGAAAGGGTTCTTGGCAATTTTCTTTAAAGTCATAATTGCCATTGCGACATTAAAATAACAAAAAAGTCTTATCCCTTTTTCTTTTGCAGGAACGGATAAAACAAAATCCAAGGCATCATCAAGATGTCCCATGGTCTTTTTGATATAAAAATCAATTTCATCTTTACGCTTATCTTCTGCCACTCTAGGTAAAAAAGAAACGTTGCGCGTACTGTCCTCATAGCGGTCTTTTAAAATGTTGGTAAGCTGCAACCCCTCACCGAAGCTTACCGCCTTTGCCATGACATCCATTCTTGGAGATGAACTTTTAACTGTAATATTAAAAAACAGCGAAGCTAAAAGTTCGCCGACGACCCCCGCCACCATATAACAGTAATCATCAACATCATCTTCACTGTTTATCTTGGTTTCAGCAATTTTATCCGCCATTCCCGAAGCAAGAACACCGACCCCGCGGGATAAGATATCAATCTGCATCCTAGGAAAAGACAAGGTACGATTGATAACTTCTATCATATCCTCAAGCAATGCATATTCAGCCTCTTTTGCTCCGTCCTTAACCAATAAAAGAGCTTTATCTCTTAAAGAGATAAGCAAAGCCTCATTCTGGAAGCCGTTAAAAGCTAAAAAAGCGAAATCTTTAAGCCACACTATTTTTTGAACAGCATCTGCCTTCGGATCATCTTCCAGCGTATCGGCAATGCGGCATAACAAATAAGCATTACCTACATAATCTCTAAGATCAGGCGGCAAAAGAGGAATGGTCAATGCAAAAGTACGTGACACTTTTTGCAAGTGATCCTGCTGCTTTTCTAAAGACATTGCTTGAATTTCTGGCATTTTGCTTCTTCTTTTTTGTAGTAAAATCTCGATAACAATTGTAACAAAATTAAGGAAACAAGATGGCACAAACACAAGAACATGCTCATCCTCCTATCGGCAACTTGTTGTTAAGAACATTGGCCATGCCCGGAGACGCAAATCCGGCAGGAGACATATTCGGCGGATGGATCATGTCGCAAATGGATATATCGGGGGCGATTTTAGCAAGAGACATTGCCGGAGGAAGAGTAGTTACGGTAGCCGTCGACGCCATGAGCTTTTTAAAACCGGTCAGCGTCGGTGACGTCGTTTGCTGCTATGGGCGCTGCATTCATATAGGGCATACATCACTTAAAATCAAACTTGAGATTTGGGTAAAAAAATTTCACGAAGCCGGAAACGACTCGCGCAACATGGTTACAGAAGCCTCTTTTACCTATGTCGCAGTAGATGATAACGGCAAACCGCGGCCTTTACCCGAAAATGCTGCTGAAATTGCTAAATACGGTATTGACGCCGCCTGCGTCGGACTTAAAGAAGACGGATCCATAAAATAGCCGTCGAAAAATGAAAGCGCTAAAAGCCCAGCACAGCTTTTAGCGTCCTGACTCCTGACTGTAGATTAGTAATGCAAATTGTCCCGTTTAATACTTGCCAAGGAAATAAGACAGGCGTCTACTAAACGGTAATATCTGTTTAAAGTCCAAAATCCCTTATTTCTACGAACCACCTGAGTAAAACCCAGCAGCATCAAATTTATGGCTTCCGCCGCTAAATCGACATCGACGTCGGCTGGCAGCTGTCTGCGGCGAATGGCATTTTTTATACCTTCCTTTAAATAATACACGCGGCTTCGCACCAACTCGTCCATCCTATAATAAAGCTCTTCTTCTCCGTTAATGCCAAGCAGGATACTGTTAACTATTTTTGACATTTCAGACACGAATAACTGCATAGCGGAGCTGCTGCCGTGGGCGTAAAGCCATTTACGAATGCATCCTAAAGGATCAAACTCATTCTCCTTTGCTGCCTGCAGCAAAGATTCCACCAAATCCTTATCCTTTGCCAAATGCTGCATGAGCTCAATTAAGAGTTCGCCTTTATTTTCAAAATGCCAGTAAATCGCACCGCGAGTAACTCCAGCAGCCCGAGCGACATCCGATAAAGTGGTTTTTTCATAACCTTTTACAGAAAATAAAGCAACAGCAGCATCCATAATTTGCTTTTTGGTCTGCAATGCTTCTTCATGTGTACGCTTTGGCATTATATAACCCTTTGATTTAAAATAAAATTATTGTTTTTATAAGCAATAAAAAATTATAACATACATTGATGTATGTTTAGATTATACATTTACATAAAAATTTTTGCTTACCAAAAACGATTTTTTAATAAGCAAAAGTTATGTCTATGCAAAGTACGAAAAACTTAAAGTATGGTGCTGCACAAGAGTCAAGATATTTAAAAAATAACTTTTATAAAACAAAAGCTATACTTATTTTGTTTTTTGATTTTCTAAAACCAAGTGTGCATTCATAATTTACAAATTTGTCTTTAAAGCACAATTGTAAAAATCTAAAGCATCAGATATATAATTGAAATTAAAGCTTTTTTGTCAAACAACCGTTAACAATTATTTTATTCATACACCCGCGTATGTTTAAAATAAAAGTTTTATAATTTAATGTCATAACTCTTTTTACTATAACAAGCTAATACCAGGAAAACTATATGTTCTTGTCTAAGGTTAAGCATAAAAATCTTATCCCTGGAGCTATTGCTCTTTCTGTTTTTCTACTTTCCGGTTGCGGAGAAGAAACTGCAAGCCAAGTTGCAGCAGCTGCGGTTCCAGTAGACGTAGCAATAGTTTCAACTATGGATGTGCCTGTTACCTCAAGACTTACGGGACGGGCTGATCCTGTCCGTAAGGCAGAAGTAAGGCCGCAGGTTTCAGGAATTATTCTCAAACGCTTATTTACCGAAGGCTCCATAGTTGAAGAAGGGCAGCAGCTTTATCAAATTGATCCTGCACTTTATGAAGCCGCAGTAGACAGTGCCAAAGCACAGCTCGAAAGCGCTAAAGCTACTTTGACATCTACATCTTTACGTTATGAGCGTTATAAAAAGCTTTTAAAATCAAATGCAATAAGTAAACAAGATTATGACGATACCGAAGCTGCATATCTTCAGGCAAAAGCAGGCGTCAACAGCGCCAAAGCACAACTTAAGACTGCAGAAATTAATCTTGCATACACCAAAGTATATGCTCCGATTTCAGGCCGTATCGGCAAATCCGACTTTACCGAAGGTGCTTTAGTAAGCGCGCAGCAGACCAATCCCCTTGCTACCATCCAACAGCTGGACCCGATGTACGTCGACTTCGGGCAGTCAGTTGAACAGCACTTAGCGCTGCGCCGTGCCGTACAAGATGGTTCCTTTAAACTCGTAGACGGAAAAGCTCCTCTTGATATCTATTTTTCAGACGGCAGCAAATATAACCTCCAAGGCCAGCTTGAATTCTCAGATATCACCGTTGATGAAACTACCGGCATGGTAAACCTTCGTACCATTCTGCCAAATCCCGACCAGGTTATTTTGCCCGGAATGTTCATTAGAGGAGACATCAACGAGGGCTATATCCCCGATGCAATCGTAATCCGCAAAGATGCAGTTATCAGAGAGGCAGCCGGCGAAACTTACGTTTACACCATCACTCCTGAAAATAAAGCTCAAAGAACCGTGGTTAAAGTCGGAACCGAATATCAGGATATTTTCGTGATTACCGACGGTCTTAAACCTGGGGATAAAGTCATTACCAGCAATATCCAAAAAGTCCGTACCGGGACTGCCGTTACAGAAGTTAACGACAAAAATGCTTCGGAAAAAACGGAATAATCAGTACTGATTGGAGATAATAAATAATGGCTCGTTTCTTTATTAATCGCCCGATTTTTGCCTGGGTGATTGCGATTGTCATCATGCTCGCGGGATTATTTGCAGTTTTAACGCTGCCGATTTCCCAGTATCCGACGATTGCACCTCCGTCAGTTTCAATTCGTTCCTCATATCCGGGTGCTGACGCAACTACCGTAGAGCGTTCCGTGACCCAAATTATTGAGCAGAACATGACAGGTCTTGACGGCTACATGTACATGTCAGCCACCTCCGACTCCTACGGAAATTCTGATATAACCATTACTTTTGAGCCGGGAACTAATCCTGATATTGCCCAGGTTCAGGTACAAAACAAACTGCAGCAAACCCAGTCTCAACTGCCGGAAACGGTGCAGTCAAACGGTGTAGATGTAACTAAGAGTACCAATGCCTTCTTGATGGTTGTCGGTCTTACTGCTATTGACGGAATTCACGACAACACTGACTTGTCAGACTATATTTACGCCAACATCCGAGAGCCGATGGCCCGTGTTCAAGGCGTCGGCGACTTGATGGTATTCGGCTCCGAATACGCTATGCGTATTTGGCTTGATCCGGAAAAACTTAATAATTTAGGAGTAACGGTTACCGAAGTTACTACAGCCATTACCGCACAAAATGCCCAGGTTACTTACGGATCTTTAGGCGGAACCCCGGCAGTTCCCGGTCAGCAATATGCTTATACAATTACCGGACAATCCCGCTTACAAAACGTAGAACAATTTGAAAATATTCTAATTCGCGTCAATCAGGACGGAAGCAAAATCCACTTAAAGGACATTGCCCGTATTGAGCTTGGTTCCGAAAGTTATCAGGTCCGAGGATCTTACAACCATTTGCCCTCATCAGGCATTGCTATCCGCTTGTCATCGGGAGCCAATGCTCTTGATACGGCAAAACGCGTTAAAACCCTTATCAACGATCTGAGCCAGTATTTCCCTGAATGGATTGAAGTAAACTACCCTTACGACACTACCGACTTCATTAATATTTCCATTAACGAAGTTTTCCATACTTTGATCGAAGCTATCATTCTCGTCGTTATTATTATGTACGTATTCTTACAAAACATAAGAGCGACATTGATCCCTACGATCACGGTTCCGGTCGTACTGCTTGGTACCTTCGCCATCATGTCGGTATTCGGCTTCTCCATTAATACCCTTACGATGTTCGGTTTGGTGCTAGCGATCGGTTTGCTCGTTGACGACGCAATTGTAGTGGTAGAAAACGTAGAGCGTATTATCCATGAAGAGAATCTGCCGCCAAAAGAAGCAACAGAAAGATCCATGGATCAGATCACCGGTGCGCTAATCGGCATCGCTTTGGTACTTTCCGCAGTATTCATTCCGATGGCATTCTTCGGCGGCTCTACCGGCGTTATTTATCGTCAGTTTTCCATCACCATCGTATCGGCCATGACTTTGTCGGTACTTATCGCTTTGATTTTGACCCCAGCATTGTGCGCCACCATTTTGCAGGGTAAAGATCATCGTAATGCTACCCCAAAAAATTTCCTTTTAAGAAAACTATCAGGACTTTTTGCAGTACTGTTTAAGCCGCTTGAAATCTTCTTCTCAGGATTTAACCGTTTCTATAATGCATTAAGCGTCAGTTACCAAAAGCATGTAAGCAAAGTCGTCCATCAAATTAAACGGCAAATCCTTATTTATATAGGAATTTGCGCCGCTTTGGTGTATTGCTTCCTTAAGATCCCTTCAGCCTTCTTGCCTACTGAAGATCAAGGCGTGTTGCTTGCCATGGTAAACCTCCCTTCAGGATCTACCGTTGAAAAGACTAGTAACGCCTTAAGGAAAATGGCTGACTACTTCCTTATTGAAGAAAAAGAAAATGTTGCTTCAATGATGTATGTAACCGGATTCTCCTTTGCAGGTTCCGGACAAAACGCAGGTCTTGCTTTCGTAAGACTCAAAGACTGGTCAGAAAGAACCAGACCTGATCAACATGCCGACGCTATAGCAAACCGTTCTTATCAGCCGCTTATGGGCATCCGTGAAGGCCTTGCTTACGCTTTCAATATTCCGGCAATTCCTGAACTGGGTACGGCAAACGGCTTTGACATGTACTTGATGGATAACGGAGGAGCAGGACATGACGCTCTTACCAAGGTAAGACAGGATTATGTTTATGCAGCACAGCAATCTCCCCTTTTAATGCAGGTTCGTGCCAACGGTATGGATGACGCGCCTCAATTCAAACTCAATCTTGATTACGAAAAAGCGATGTCTTTAGGGTTAACAGTAGCCGATATCAACAACACCTTATCTGTTGCGTGGGGCTCTGCCTACATCGATGATTTCATGGAAAGATCTCGTGTAAAGAAGGTGTACCTGCAGGCAGAAGCTTCCGCCCGTATGACCGAGCTCGATCTTAACAAATGGTATGTGCGCAACAATGAAGGGAAAATGATTCCTTTCAGTGCATTTGCCTCCACGGAATGGACATTCGGCTCTCCGCGCCTTGAACGCTATAACGGCGTAGGAGCGATGAATATTCAAGGTGCTCCGGCTCCGGGAGTTTCAACCGGTGAAGCTATGAATGAGATGGAGCGTATTGCTGCAGAAGTACTTCCTCCCGGCTACAGTATTTCATGGACTGGCGTATCCTACCAGGAAAGGCTGTCAGGACAGCAAGCTCCGATGTTGTACGCGGTATCTATTTTGGTAGTATTCCTGTGTCTTGCCGCATTGTATGAATCATGGTCGATTCCGTTTGCTGTTATGATGGTGTTGCCGCTTGGTATTATCGGTGCCGTATTAGCAGCCCTTATCACCCAATATGTTCCGGTCAGGACAGTATTAACCAATGATGTCTACTTCCAGGTAGGATTGCTGACAACTGTAGGATTATCGGCAAAGAACGCTATTTTGATTGTGGAGTTTGCAAAAGAACTTTACGATAAAGGAGCGCGTCTTACCGAAGCGGTTATTGAAGCTGCTAAGATCCGCTTACGTCCTATTCTTATGACCTCAGCCGCCTTTATCTTAGGTGTATTGCCGCTTGCCGTAAGTTCCGGCGCCGGCGCTGCAGGCCGTAATGAAATCGGAATCTGCGTTATCGGCGGCATGTTATCAGCAACCGTTCTTGCAATTTTCTTCGTTCCGGTGTTTTTCGTGCTCATCATGAGATACTTCACGAAGTATATTCCGCCTGAAACTAAGAAAAAGCTTGCAGAAAGAGAGCGTCAGAGACTTGAAAAACTGTATCAGCAATCAAGAGAGGCTGATGAAGCTAAGAGAATTGACAATCTTTAAAAAAGATTAAAATAAAGCCCCGCAAAATGAACTCTACCCCGTAGAGTAGACCGGTTAAG
>NZ_GL830960.1 GCF_000188195.1 Succinatimonas hippei YIT 12066 | reverse complement strand
ATCATCGGCCTTTAGGCCGGTGAGGATGTCAAATAACTTTACTACAGTAAGTTTTGGTAAAACATCTACCAAACACTGTTAAGTGCTGTAAGAATTTTTGTTTCACTGCTATAAGGCAGCTACTTGTCTTTTATCACTGCTTTTATGATAAAGCGACTAAAAAATTTTATATGTATTTTTCAGTCGCAGATATTTAAATAAGAAATATAATTTTTGTATCGCCGCGAGGGAGATCTTTAGTTGTTTTGATGAGTTATATGGTGGATTTTGATAAAACGCAGGCGCAGTACATTAATTAATATTATTAATGTTACAGTAAGTTCTGAAAACGTTAGTGCTAACCATATACCTTTTTCTCCCGTAAGCTGAGGCAATAAAATAAAAGACGGAATTAAAAATATAAAACCGCGCATTAAAGCTATAAGAGTAGATCTTTTTACATCTTCAATACTTTGCAGATAGCCGATAACGGCTAAATTAAGCACGAAGAAAATAAAACCGATGCCTATATAAGGAAAACCGTGAATAGCAATCTGTGCGCTGGGATCTGATAAATTTACGAAAATATTTACCATAATTTCAGGAAATAGAATAAAGAACAGCGCCATAATCGAGCTGCAGCAAAATGCAGTTTTTAATGATATATTCAAGGCCTTTTTGACTCTTTTTTTATTATTTATACTGAAGTTATAGCTGATAATCGGTTGTGATGATTGGGCGATTGAATTTCCGGTCATAAAAACAAAAGGCAGATAATAGCAGCAGATGCCGAAAGCTCCGACCCCGTTGTCTCCTAAGTAATGCATAAAAGTATAATTTCCGACAAACATGAGAACGGCTAAGGTTGTTTCACCCAGAAAAGCTGAGGATCCGATAATACATTGGCTTCTGATATTTTTTGCAAAAAAGATAAAACCTTGAAGACTTAAGTGTAAGCATATAAGCTTAATTTTCTGAGCTTTAAAAGCCAGATAATACAGTACCATTAAAGCACCGATAAAACAGCTTAAAGAGGTGGCAATCGCTGCGCCTTTTATTCCCATGTTGAGCGGAAAAATAAAAATATAATCTAAAACGGCATTGGTCGCGGCAGTCACTATGCTTGAGAGCATGGCAAAATTCGGAGCTCCGTCTAAACGCAGAGAAAATACGGAAATAGCGATAATAAGTTCAAAGATGAGTGATGTTGTTGATGTTCCTAGAATCATGCCGACCCATTGCGGGAAAAATATTAGTATTCAAGTAACAATAGAAGAAATAAATACGGCAAAAATTAACGCTTGGGTCATTGTGCCTCTGGCGTAAATTATTTTTCCTTTACCGAGACTTATTGAAGCAATCACTGATCCTCCGACTCCTACCATAAGTCCGAACCCTGTTAAAAGCATGATAAGCGGTACACAGAGATTTATTGCGGCAATTCCATGACTTCCTACTCCGTGTCCGACAAAAATTCCGTCAATGGTTGTAACGGCACTGACGCTGAACATGCCTAAAAGCGTGGGAAAGAATAGTTTAAAGAAAAGATTGGTTATATTTGCAAAGCTATAGTCGATCATCCTTATATCCTTTTAGTAATTTACAAAGTTACGTTGGATTCAGGACTTGGCTTAGGATCTGACTTTAGTGGTGAAGACGCAAAAGCCGGATCCATGACAGGTTTTACCCGGTCATCTTATCCAGCCTTAGGCCCTCCGATGAGGATTACAAAACACTGCTTGGTTTTACCAAGTCGGTCACAGTATAGCAATAGTCATTTTAGTGTCAATCGGAAAATTAAGTAAAAAAGACTGATTTTTTAGTCATCAGTTTTCAGCTTTTTTTGGGTAGTAGAAATGAGATTAATTTTGCTGATCGTTATCTTTAAACATTTGAGTGGATGCTGATAAACACAACATTTTTCCTTAAAAATATTATTTGCCTTACTTAAGTGCAGGATTTTTGCATCTAAATAACAGCAATTTTAAATGAAAATAAGAATTTTAATCTTAAATAATTAATTGATTTATATATATTTAATGTTTTATATAATTATTATTTTTATTTTGTTAATATAAAAATTATATTTAATATGCTTAAAATTTTAAAATTTTAATCGATCTATATCACAAAAATATGTATAATTCGCAGTCGAAATTTTGAATATCCTTATAAAATAAGGCGTTATTCAAGATAGCTTTTATTATTTTCGATTGAATATTGGGGTTTTTATGAAGAAATTTTTCTTACTTTGTGCATTATTGTTTTCCGGATCTTCTGCTTTTGCCACTATGGAAGCCTCGTGGAATGATCAGAATAATATTTTTGCCAAAGGTATTAGTGATTGCCCGATGTATGTCTATCAGCAAAATAAGGACGGTTCTTACAAAGAGCTGGTTTGGGCTCATGAAATCAAAAAGCGCAATGCGAGCTTAGATTCAGGTGAGTGTGTTTATCGTTAAAGGCTAAAAATGAGTAATTTGAATTTAGCCTCAAAAGCCGAGGTTCTGTGTACTTTAGGAAAACATCTTGCTCTTTACGGCGCAGAAACTCGGCTTATTGTGCAGTCGGTTAAGGAAATGGCAGCAGACCTTGGGATTTCAAAAATCGATCTCGGCTTGACGCGTACTTCTATTACGGTCAAGATCTTTGAGGGGCAAGAGCAGGTTATTGAATTTGCTGAGATAAACGCTTTCGGCATCAATATGAGCGCACTTACCGATCTGCACCAGGTGTGTCTTAAGGTAAAAGACGGAAAATTAAAAGATCCGCAGAAAATATTACAGGCAATTAACGCAGTTAAAGTCAAAACTTATAACAAAAAGTATCTAATCTTCATCGAAGCTTTGGCGGCAAGCGCTTTTGCTTTTTTAAACGGCGGCAATCTTGAAATCATGGCGGCAACTTTCTGCGGAGGAATTGTACTGATGTTCGTACGTTTCTTTTTGCTGGGACGCGGTTTTTTCGAATGCTTTGCGTTTACAGTGTCGGCTTTTTGCGGCAGCTCTTTTACTCTGCTGGTTGCAAAATGCTTGATGCAGCTGTCGACAAATGAAATCTCTCTTGCGGTAATGTCTACTACCTTACTTTTAGTTCCGGGATTTCCGTTTATGAACGGCTTTCTTGATGTGTTTAAAGGCTACATGGATGTAGGTTTAAGCCGTCTTATCAATGCAAGCGTGCTTACCATGGCAGCAGCCATCGGCTTAATCGGTACGGTGTATCTGGTGTACAGTCCTCTTTGGGAGCAGTTATGATGTTATCTAATGATGTTTTGCTGCAAATAGTGCTTGAAACAATAGCGGCAGGATTTATCGCTCCGGCTTTTGCCATGCTGTTTGCAGTTCCGCGTCGGTGTCTTCCATATGTTGCAGCAGGCGGTGCTCTAACAAGATGCCTGCGTTCCGGACTTTATATTGGGGCAGGAATTGAAATCGTGATTGCCACATTTATCGCTTGTGCTGCAGTTTCTTTGATTTTTATCTATTTAGGTCCTAAGCTTAAAATTCCGCGCCCGGTTTTTACCGTTGCCAGCATTATCGCACTCATTCCGGGATTCGATGCCTACAATGCCTTAATCTCTTTCATCTCGATGGTGGAAAGTGTTGATGACGCAGCTTTTTATCATTATGTTTTTACTTTGATGCACTCAGGTACGCGTTGTGCGGCAATTTTATTGGCTATTGCTTTAGGTATCGCAGTACCGCCGCTGTTTTTTTATAATTATCGCCATCGCCGTGTTTAAATGCGCCGCAGTGGTTATTTTCTGTAAAAATCAAATAATTAGATACGAGAATTAGAAAATAGGCAGGAATTTTTGAGGAGCAGAAACAAAAAACGGAAGCTTACTGCTTCCGATTTTGGTTGCGGGGGCAGGATTTGAACCTACGACCTTCGGGTTATGAGCCCGACGAGCTACCGAGCTGCTCCACCCCGCGATTGACTTGATGCGTGCATTATAGGGAGAAGTTTGAGCTCTGTCAAGCTTTTTACGAATTATTTTTTAGGAAACATTGTAAATACAGAATTATCACCGCCGAAAGGATTAGGGCAGTACTCTTCTGCATTCCAATCATTGTCGAATTTCACGCTGCCGTCCGGCATGGTGTACTTAAAGCGATATTGATATTTGTCCTGAATATCGCGCGCGACAGTAATAGATCCGCGATAGGTTCCGTTTTTCTGCGGTTTCATGGCAACAGGCTCCCAGCCGTTGTGCTCGCACAATAAATCAATTTTTGCTGCGCCCTGGGCGGCTTCTTTTGTAATATAAAAAGCGATAGTGACTTTCTTAGGAGTAAATCTCTTAGAAACGCTCATGATGTTCTCCTGATATTAATTTTCTTTGGATCATTGCGTTAAGTGCATTATAAGCCTAAAAAGTTGATAAATAGTAAATTTAAGCGTTTTTGTATAAATTGTTATAAAAAAATGAGGTTTTGCTCACTGAAAGAGGGAAAAAGCTTACTCTTTATTTTACAAAGAAAAGATTAAAGAAGCGTTAATAATGTTTAAGGATTGCGTTCTTTGATTTTATCGATTAGTTTTTGGGTAAAAGCACGGCGCATATAAAAACCGCGGGGACGGGTCTTTATTATCGTTCCGTCAGGACCTATGCAGTCGGTAAGCTGCGAGCCGTCGGCAGCTTTCGGTCGCATTTGAATAATCGTGCCGTAGCGTGCCGTTATTTGCTGAACTTGTCCGAGACTTACCATTTCCATAAGTTCTTCCCAATCTTCTTTTATTAAAGCAAGTTCTTCTGCGTTCGGTTTGAAAAAATGAAATCCCATGATTTTACGCTCTGCAAAGGGAAGAGCGCGCGGTGCCAAAACAAAAACAAACAGTATGGATGAAATTTTGCAAAATAATGCAGAGTCTTCAAAACGCTGACTGCGTTTGTTTATGAGCGGTGCGTGACAGATAAATGTTGACTCAAGAGGTTTTAGATTTTCATCTACAGGCAGGGTTTTTAACTCCAGTTTTAACTGAGGAAAATCAGGAACCGGTAAGTTTCCGGCGGTTGCGCCTAATAATATTTCAAGCAGCTCCCCTGTAAATCCTTTTCCGCTTGTAGTATTGCGCGGCAGCTGCACTATGGCTTTATCGGCAAGTTCCAAAAGCGTTTTTCCGATTAAAGACTCAAGTCTTGCTTTTAACTCTTCAAGAGATTGCGGCGCACTAACGGAATACGGAGAAATAAGTTTATTTTTAAAAGACATGTAAATAAAAAATTTTTTCAAACTAAGGAATGTTTTTCATTTTACCCTGTCAATGACAAAGGAAAAAGTTCAAACGAAAAAAGCTCAAAATTTAAGAGTAAAAACTCTCTGTTATACGAGAAAAAAACTCTGATTATTGAGATCTGCTCAGATTTAAATTTTTGTAATCTGTGCGATAATTTATCTATTGAACTCTTTGTTTTTTTTAGATGTAAATTTAAAGAATATATTCTTTTGTCGTCATTAATTTGCTTTGATGCTTAAACAGTATCGGCTAATTTTTATTGATGCAAAATATATTGTTCTGATTACGGATAAAAAAACAAAAAATCCCTTAAGTACGGACTTTCGGGAAGAGGCTAAAGAATTAAAGACTAGGCGGTTTGCTGTGATAGATAAAGACGGATTCAGACCCAATGTGGGCATAGTCATCTGCAACCGCAAAGGTCAGGTTTTATGGGCTCGCCGGATCCGCCAGAATTCCTGGCAGTTTCCTCAAGGAGGAGTAGATCCCGGAGAGACCCCGACCGAGGCCATGTATCGGGAGCTGTATGAAGAACTGGGGTTAAGACGTGAAGACGTCAGACTGCTCGCGGTTTCCCGTTATTGGCATCGTTATCGTCTGCCCAAACGTTTGATTCGTTGGACGGAAGAACCGGTATGTCTCGGGCAAAAGCAAAAATGGTTTTTGCTGTACGTGCCCAATGACTCGCAGATGAAAATTGAATTTAATCGCTGGGGACATCCAGAATTTGACGATTGGCTATGGGTCAGCTATTGGTATCCGGTGCGCCAGGTCGTCGCATTTAAGCGTGATGTTTACCGCCGGATTTTAACTGAATTTGCCCCGGCGGCATTGTTCGGAAAGTCCCCTGTTGTTGAAATTAAAAATTATCATAAAACCCGCAGACGCGGAGGTTGATTTAAATGGACGAAAGACAAAATCAGATCCTCTTTGCTTTACGCGAGATAACGGAAGAAGTATCAGCACAAAGCTCACTTGAAAAGGCCGTGGAGGTTCTGGTTTCCAGAATTCGTAAAGCTATAGGTTCCGATTGCTGTTCTCTGTATATTTGTGACAATTTACGAGAAAAATACCGTTTGGTGGCAACTGACGGTTTATCTAAAAATGCCGTAGGCAAAGTAACTCTTAATTTTAAAGAAGGTCTGGTGGGTGTAGTCGGATCCTCCCGCAAACTTCTTGATCTTGCGGATGCTCCTTCTCATCCTAATTTTAAATATATGCCGGATATCGGTGAGGACGCTTATCATTCGTTTTTAGGCGTTCCCGTCATGAACCAGGGACAACTTCTGGGCGTCTTGGTTATTCAAAGCAAAGAACAAAGACAATTCGGCTTTGCCGAAGAATCTTTTATGGTCACTTTGTCCGCACAAATCGGCTCAATTATCGCCCGCTCAAAAAGTGAAAAAAGAGAATCTAACGTTACCCGCTACCGCGGAACTTCAGGAACCGGAGATTTGGCGGTCGCTCATGCTTTCGTATGGCGTCCCGATATTTCTTTTGATGAAGTAAAAATTCTGCATACCGAGGAGCCTGTTCTTCAGCAGGAATTGTTCCAGCAGGCTATTTTCCAATTGCAGATTGAAATGGATCGCGCTGCTCTTAATATGCGCGAGAGCGATCACGGCAACGCGGCTTTCGGCTATATCTCAAGTTACGGAAAACTTTTGGATGATGAGAATTTTATGTCGGAAGTCGACGAGCAGATTTGCTCTCAAGGTCTGCATGCTACATCTGCCGTAAAGCAGGTAATAGAAGGCAGAATGAATGCGGCCAAGCTCCACGGTGACGATGATTTATGCGCTGACCTTAAAGATTTCGGTCAGGTTCTTATTTCTCGCCTGATACATGCATCGCGCGGTTTTGACCTTAATGATAAGGTTATCCTGGTAACAGAAAGCCTTCCGGCGGTTTTAGTTGCCGAAATGCCGCGTGAAAAGATTGCCGGTTTTGTTGTTTCGGGCAGTTTAATAAGTTCGCATGCCGCGATTTTAGCCCGTGATCTTAATATTCCGGCAGTAATGGGGGTTAATCTTGATTTAAACTCCGTAGACGGACATATGATGATTGTCGACGGTAAACGCAGCGAAGTTCTTATTGATCCGCCGCAGTCGGTTGTCGATGAGTTTTTGGAACTGCAGAATCAGACTCAAGAACAAAGCAACATGTTTGAGGCTGAAAGAAAGATCGATGCCGAAACTTTGGACGGTAAGCGCATCACCGTACAGCTAAACGCCGGTCTTAACAGTTCAGACGATGCTGATATTTCAGAAGAAACTGACGGTATAGGTTTATATCGTTCTGAAATCGCGTTTATGCTTACCAAGACTTTCCCGCCCGAGGATCTGCAGTATGCCTGGTATTGTGCGCTGCTAGAAAAGTTTAAAAACGATCCTGTGTGCATTCGCACTTTAGATATAGGATCGGATAAATGTCTGCCTTATTTGCCGATAAACGAAATAAATCCGGCATTAGGCTGGCGCGGAATCAGAATTTCCCTTGATGAGCCGCATATTTTGCATACTCAACTGCGTGCTTTGGTGAGAGCTCAAGCCAAGTACAAAAATCTTGAAATAATGATCCCGATGGTTTCGTCTTTAGATGAGGTCGAGAAAGTTAAAAATGAGTTTGCCGCGGTTTGCGCCGAAGTTCAGAGTGAGCTTAAGGTAGAGTTTACGCCTCCGCGTTTTGGTATGATGATTGAAGTCCCGAGCGTTGTCTATATGCTGGATGAGTATGCACCTCTCGTTGATTTCTTCTCGGTAGGCAGCAACGACTTAATTCAATATTTGTTAGCTGTTGACAGATCTAACCCTAAGGTCGGGCGTTTTTATGATTTCTTCCATCCGTCGGTTGTTCGCTGCCTTAAGTATTTGGTAGACAAGAGCAGAGATCTTGATAAGCCTTTATCCATTTGCGGAGAGCTTGCCGGTATGCCGCTTGGTGCCATGATGCTTTTGTCTTTGGGGTATGACCGTTTAAGCATGAATTATTCGGAAATTGCCAAGGTTAAGTTTATAATTCGCCGAGTCTCGGCAAAAGAACTGGCGTCTTTATGTGATAAAGCCATAAAGATGTCTCATGCCGATGAAATTCACGCGTTGTATGAAAATTACGCCAAAGAACACGGACTTGGTGAAATTATCGCTCTTGATAAAGCCAAAGATGAGGCTTTAAGTGCCGAATACAGTAATAATTAGGAGTTAAAAGTGAAAATTTATCTTGACCTTATGCGCAGAATCCTGGAAGAGGGAGTTGATCGCAGCGATCGTACCGGAACTGGTACTCGTTCGATTTTCGGAACTCAGATGCGCTTTGATTTAAATAAGGGGTTTCCGCTTTTAACTACTAAAAAAGTTCATTTACGCTCGATTATCCATGAATTACTGTGGTTTTTAAGCGGTGACACCAATATTAAATATTTAAAGGATAACGGCGTATCCATTTGGGATGAGTGGGCTGATGAAAACGGAGACTTAGGGCCGGTGTATGGAAAGCAGTGGCGCTCTTGGGCAGCTCCTGACGGTAAAGTTATAGATCAGATTTCAAATGCTGTAGATATGATTAAGCATAATCCTGACTCTAGGCGTATTATCGTCAGCGCTTGGAACCCTGCCGACGTTGAAAAAATGGCTCTACCGCCGTGTCATGCACTGTTCCAGTTTTATGTGGCAAACGGTAAATTGTCTTGTCTTTTGTATCAAAGAAGTTGTGACTTCTTTTTAGGCGTGCCTTTTAATATCGCAAGCTATTCGCTTTTAACCATGATGATGGCTAAGGAGTGTGATTTAGGATTGGGTGACTTCGTTTGGACAGGCGGTGATACCCATCTTTACAGCAATCACTTTGAGCAGGCTCATTTACAGCTGTCACGTACTCCGCGTGCTCTGCCGACAATGCTTATAAAACGAAAAGCTCCGTCTATTTTTGATTATAAGTATGAAGATTTTGAGCTTATAAATTATGATCCTTATCCGGTAATTAAAGCACCGGTCGCGGTTTAGGAGTTTTATATGCAGGATATTGAATGGGGCAAAATAAAGTGGCAGTCTCGTCGCGGAATGCGCGAGCTTGATTTAATGCTGCTGCCTTTTGTTGAACATGATTTGCCGAACATGGATGAAGCGGCGGTAGATGCTTATATCGATTTGTTGAAAGCAACTGATTTGGAGTTGTTTCGTTGGCTTCACGGCAGCGCCGAGCCTGACAGTAAGTCACGCAAAGATATGATTGCGACCATCATTAAATGTCATGAAGGCCGCAAAGGCCGCGAGGGAGTGTAATGTCCTTTTTCGATCTGGATCTTCCTGAAGAAATCGTTGCTTGTGCTTTGGCCCAAGGTTGGCAGCAGCCTACGGCCGTTCAGACTTTGGTTATTCCTAAGGCTCTTGAAGGACATGATATTTTAGGCGGGGCTCCTACCGGAACCGGTAAAAGCGCTGCTTTTTTATTGCCTGCTTTAGCTCGCCTTTTAACTTTAGAAAATACTTTGGGAGTTAAAGTTCTGGTTCTTGAGCCTACAAGAGAACTTGCTGTGCAGGTAGCTGATGTAGCTTCTTCATTAATCAGCGCTATTCCTGATGCTCCGTACACGTCAGCGACTATCATAGGCGGCGCCGGACGTGATATGCAGCGTGAGCAAACCGGAACGATTACCGTCGCAACGCCGGGACGATTGCTGGAGTTTTTAAGAAAAGACTGGTTTGATCCGTCAACTGTTGAGATTCTGGTAATTGATGAAGCGGATCGCATGCTTGATATGGGATTTAGAGATGATGTGGCAAGTATTGTAAGAGAGCTGTCAAATCGTTATCAGACCATGTTGTTTTCCGCAACCTTAGAAGGTTTCGGTATCAATGATTTTGCCCGCCAGGTATTGAACGATCCGATAGAGGTTCGTTTGGGAGCAGGCGGTGAAAATGATGAAAAGCTTCCTGAGTTTCTGTCTTCGCGGGCGTATTTTGCCAATGACAGCGAGCAGAAGTTTAAAATTTTAAAGCATCTTTTAACTACGGTTCAGGGGCGTTCCATTATTTTCGTAAAAACCAAAAGCCGACTTGCCGATGTTTCCGGAAAATTGAGAAGATCGGGGTTTGCTTTTGCTTCGCTCCAGGGAGAGCTGTCCCAGACTGAAAGAAAAGCGGCACTGCGCCGTTTTGCAGATTCTTCTGCGGATATTTTGGTAGCCACTGACGTCGCGTCCCGCGGTCTTGATTTACCGGATGTAACTCATGTTTACAATTATGATTTGCCGACATCTGCCGCAGTTTATGTACATCGGTCCGGCCGTACTGCTCGCGCCGGAGCCAAGGGCGTGGTTATAAGTATCGTAGAAGGTGCTGATTTAGAAAAACTTCAGGCAATTGAGCGTTATACCGATAGAGTTATAGAAAGAAGAACGATTAAAGGTATTTGTGAAGAATTTCCTAAAGACGTTGAATTTAAGCTTTCTACGCAAAAGCGCGGACGTGCATCAATAGGCGGAAAAGGCGGATTTGATCGTAAACGCAAAGATGAAGAAGAAAAGAAGCCGAAAGTAAAAAAACGTTGGCGCGTGACCAAGAATATCGGTAAACCTGATTTTGCGGCAAAACGTGCTAAAAAGGCAGCACGGCTTGCTAAAAAAGCAGAGCAAACAAAAGAAGACTGACGGTGCGTTATGGCATTAAATTTACTTGATCGCATTTCCGCGATGGCTAATGATTTATCAAAATCCGAGCGAAAAATTGCCGCCGCGGTTTTAGCACAACCTCAGCTTACCGTAAATGAAAGCATTGCTCAGCTTGCTAAAAGAGCTGAAGTATCGGAGCCTACGGTTTGTCGTTTTTGTAAACGTTTCGGAGCTAACGGTTTCCCTGATTTTAAGCTTGCATTAGGAGCGACTATGGCAAAAGACAGCCATAGTCTTCCTGACAGAGTCAAACGCGGTGACAGCGTTGAGGATGTCGCGAACAAAGTAATAGATACCACGATTGCTATGCTGCGTGATTTGTCAAGAACCGTAGATCTTACGGTCTTAGCGCGAACCGTTGATTTGTTAAGTCAGTCGCGCCGCGTCATTATTGCAGCTCAAGGTTTGTCGGCAGCTTCCGCCTTTGATTGCGGTTCTCGTTTATTGCGGCTTGGAATTGCTTGTGAGACTGTAACTGATTCTGCTTTAATGCGCATGAGCTGTGCTTCTTTAAGACAAGGGGACTTATTAATCGCGATTTCAGCAACCGGCAGATCGCTTGATGTGCTGTCTGCAGTAAAAATAGCCAGGCAAAACGGAGCAGCAATAGTTGCCGTATGCCCCGATAAAACTCCGATTAGTGCAGAATCTATTCTTACTTTAAAATGCGGGCAGTTCGGGGATGTTAAAGGCGATGATTTAATGATAGGCAGAATGATGGTCCAGACCATGCTGCAGATTGTTATTGCCGGTGTAATGCTGCGCAGGGCTGATGCAATCAGTCCTTTGAAGGATACTTTAACTAAGGCCCAGGAGCAATCTTACTGCCGGTCTGATGATAGGCCGACTTTAATATCTGATGAAAAAGAGGAGCCGGTTCAGGAGCTTAAGCCTCATGAACCTATAACTACTATAGCTTTTGATTGGACTGCGCAGCACTACTAACATTGGAGGCGCGGTTTTTAAATAAAGCGCAAATTAAGTCGCAGCATTCTTCAAGACCGATAGCTCCTGAATCAAGTACTAAATCGTAGCGGTGAATATCGTTAATATCGGCGTTTGCATAGTGCGCATAGTGTTCAGCACGGCGCTTGTCAAATAGATTCATCGCTTTTAAAGCTTTTTCTTTGGTTAAGTGATAAGTATTAAGGCAGCGATCAAGCTTTGACTCAAAGGATGCAAATAGACGAATTTTAACGCATAAAGGGTTGTCTTTTAGTATATCATCGGCGCCGCGGCCTACGATAACGCAAGGACTTTCACTTGCAAGTTTACGAATAACTTTTGCGCTCGCTACATATAAAGCATCTTGTTTTGATAGTGACTTATCAAGAGGTACTGCATAATCCTGCATGATCATCTGATACAAAAGAGCATTATCCAAGCGGTTTTCATTTCTTGATACGTATTCTTCCGAATAGCCTGTTTCTTTTGCGATAAGCGTGATGATTTCACTGTCATAAAACTTAAGGTTAAGTTTTTTAGCAAGCATTTTCCCTAATACTCTGCCGCCGCAGCCGTATTCCCGCGAAATGGTGATGACGGGATTAAAAGCAAATGCCGACTGTTCTTTGATTGCAGTTTCGGCGGTGCCGAAGAATTTATCGATAAATTTAAGATGCGGAGCTATGAGTCTTACGCAGGGACCGACCATTAAAGCCCCGACAAGCGTTCCTTCTCTAACGCTTTCCACATAAGTGAAATCAGTGCATGCAAGACCGATGATGACGGCAAGGCAAACTAAGGATAAGTCAAAGCAGGTTTTAATAATGCCGAATTCTTTATGTAAGAAACTGCAAACGGCTTTAACGAAAGCCTCTCCGGCCACCAATGCTACATCAGCTTTTACTTCAAGCGCTACACCGAAAGCAAGGATAACGGATCCTGTAATAAGCAGAACAAAGCGGTATAAATAAAAGTTAAGCTCGGGAATCACACTTTGCAGAATGAACATATTAACGTCAATTGATATGGAAAAAAGCAAAGTGGCGGGAATTTGTGAAAAAAGTCCTAATAATGCCTTTTTATCTTTTCTGTTCGGCAGCATGAAGTATTGGGAAGTGATTAAAATCAGGTTCCCGAGCATTGTGACCATACCGAAGGTAAGAGGTGTATGCAGAGATATTTCATACCAGGCACTTGATATCGGGGTGGTGCCTAATGCGGCGATGGTTACTAAAGCAACGCCGAAACCGTTAATCCATAAAGAAAGAAAAAAAACTAAATATCTTTTAATAAGTTCTGCTTTAGTCATATATCGTGCCCGTTCGTAATTTCAAGTTAACGACGGCAATTATAAGACTTAGAATGGATTTTGAGAGATAAAAAAAGACAGCGCCCTTAAAACAGTTTCTTTTAAGGGCGCTGTCTAATAAGTATAAAAACTAACGATTGCCTAAAACTTTTACATTGCGCAGCGGTTTACCGATGTAGATCTGACGCGGACGTCCTATACGGCTTTCCGGCATTTCCTGCATTTCATTCCAATGTGAAATCCAGCCGATGGTGCGTGCCAAGGCGAAGATTACGGTAAACATTGAAGTCGGAATACCGATGGCGTTTAAAATGATGCCTGAATAGAAGTCCACGTTAGGGTAAAGGTGGCGTTCAATAAAGTATTCATCGGAAAGTGCAATCTTCTCAAGCTCGGTAGCAACGTCGAGAATCGGGTGATCTTTAATCTTAAGCTCGTTTAAAACTTCATGGCAGGTCTGGCGCATAACCACGGCGCGCGGATCATAAGTCTTATATACACGATGACCGAAACCTGACAGACGGAACGGATCGTTGCGATCTTTTGCTCTTGCAATAAATTCCGGAATGCGATCTACTGTGCCGATTTGCTCAAGCATACGCAGACAGGCTTCGTTGGCGCCGCCGTGGGCAGGTCCCCATAAAGATGCAATACCTGCTGCGATGCAGGCATAAGGGTTTGCCCCCGATGAACCTGCAAGACGTACGGAAGAGGTTGATGCGTTCTGCTCATGATCGGCGTGCAAGATGAAAATTTTGTCAAGCGCTCTTTCGATTACGGGATTTACTTTATACGGTTCGCAGGGGGTAGAAAACATCATGTAAAGGAAGTTTCCTGCGTAACTTAAGTCATTGCGCGGATAAACGAAAGGGTGGCCTATGGAGTATTTGTATGCCATGGCAGCAAGCGTCGGGATCTTGGCGATAAGACGAATGGCAGTTCTTTCACGATGCTCCGGATCGTAAATATCAAGATTGTCGTGATAGAAAGCTGAAAGCGCACCGGCAATACCGCACATAATTGCCATCGGGTGAGAATCGCGGCGGAATGCATTGAACAATGAAGTGATTTGTTCATGAATAAGAGTATGGTGAATTACTTTGTACTCAAATTCCTTATATTGAGTCTTATTAGGCAGTTCGCCTTTTAATAACAAATAGCAGACTTGCAGATAGTTTGCTTTGTTGGCAAGTTGATCGATAGGGTAGCCGCGATAGAGCAAAACACCTTTTGCACCGTCAATGAACGTGATACGCGAGCTGCAGGATGCCGTTGATACAAAACCCGGATCGTAAGTGAAGTAACCGTTTTTGCCTAAAGCCCGGATATCTATAACCTCGGGGCCCATCGTGCCTTTTAATATCGGAAGAATGATGGGATCGTGTCCCGGAATATTAAGGGTGGCGTATTTGTCTAAATCAGGTGTTTTTTCGGTCATTTGTGTTCAACCCTTATATTGCAAAAGTTATATTCTTTCTTAGGATTTAAATATAGCGCCTTTTGGGTTTGTAGCAAAGAGTAACCGTAGTTATTTGGCATTTTTCATGTGCTAAAATAGTGCAAACTATATTAAAAATCTGCATAATCGCTAAAATTTAATAAATTTTGGTTCTTTTTTAGAAGAAAACGAGTAATGGAACAAAGAATTCTTTTAACCGAATGCTCCGACGGCGTCGGACTGATTGCCAAGGTAACCGGAGTCTGTTTTAAATATAATTTTAACGTTATCCGTCAGGATCAATATGCATCTCATGAAGATAAAAAGTTTTTTATGCGTTCCGTTCTTGAAGGGGATTTTTCAGTAAGCGAGAATTTTCTTGCGGAAGTAAAGAGCAACCTTCCTGCTGATGCTAAGGTCAGATTGAACGATGCACAGGCGCGCAGAAAGCTTGCGGTTCTTGTTACCAAAGAAGCGCACTGCCTTGGTGATTTATTGATGAAATCATATTCAGGTGCGCTTAATGCCGACATCGTGATGGTCGCGGGAAATTATCCTGACTTAGGTGATTTAGCGGCAAAATTCAATGTTCCTTTTCATTGCATTTCGCATGAAGGAATTAGCCGCGAAGAGCATGAAGAAGAGATGTGTAGGCTGATTGACAGCTACAACCCCGATTATGTAGTACTGGCAAAGTATATGCGAATTTTGTCGCCTAAAATGGTGGCGCATTTTCCGCTTGGTAAACTTATCAACATCCATCATTCGTTCCTGCCGGCATTTATCGGAGCAAAACCGTATCAGCAGGCTTTTGATCGCGGCGTGAAAATTATCGGGGCTACTGCGCATTTTGTTACCGATAATCTTGATGAAGGTCCTATTATCGAACAGGACGTAATTAAGGTTAATCACCGCTACAGCGCTCAGTCTATGGCGCGAGCCGGACGCGACGTTGAGCGCTTGGTTCTTATGCGTGCTTTAAATAAGATCTTATCTGATAAGGTCTTTATTCACAGCAATAAGACCGTAGTCTTTTAATAAAGGCTTCGCGCGCCGTTAAGGCGCTAAGCGAACCGGATCCTGCCAATTGCCGTCTGCATCTTTTTGATAAAAGAATCTGTCGTGCAGACGGTTTTCTCTTCCTTGCCAGAACTCAACGGTATCAAAGGTTACGCGATATCCTCCCCAGAAAGAAGGAAGAGGTATTTCTCCGTTTTTGAATTTTTCCTTAAGCTCCATAAATTTACTTTCTAATATGGAACGGGCGGAAATGTGGCTTGACTGATGGGAAGCCCATGCGCCTAATTGGCTGTCGCGCGGACGGGAGTGGAAATATTTTAAGACGTCGCTTATCGGCAGTTTTTCAGCCGTTCCGGTGAAAATTACCTGGCGCTCCAAAAAATACCAGGGAAAAAGAATCGAAACTTTAGGGTTGTCGGCAATGTCGTGTGCTTTCTTACTGCCCAAATTAGTGAAAAACACTAAGGAATTTTCATCATAATTTTTCAGCAGCACGATTCTTGAGTGCGGTTGCCCGTCTTTATTAACCGTAGACACTACCATTGCATTGGGATCGTATAGACCGGCGTCAATAGCGGCCTGAAGCCATTTTTCAAATAAAGTTATCGGTTTTTCCGTCAAATCTTCGCGGGACAGTCCCGACATCGTATAACTGCGGCGCAGCGGTGCAACGTTGATCATGTTCAAAATCCTGAAAAATAACTGCTGACTGATTAATATTTTGCTTATTTCAAATTTTATTAAATGTTAAAATGAGATGATAATCGTTTTTTGTCTCATTAGCGAGACTTTTACTATTTACTTAAATACAACATAAGAGTTTAGGACATATCATGGTTACTCCGGTTTCAAAAACTGTTTTAGTTATCAATTGCGGAAGTTCATCTGTTAAGTTTGCCATTATGGATCCGAACGACGGTCATGTCTATTTAAGCGGTATCGCCGAAGCCATGACTCTGCCTGAAGCCTTCATCTCTTGGCGCTTTGGCAAAGAGGATAAGCAGAAAGCCGATATTCCTAATGCTACTCACGGTGATGCTTTAAAATATCTCGTTGAAAACATTCTTGCTTCTCACCCTGAACTTTTGGGCTCTATAGTGGCATGCGGTCACCGTATCGTTCACGGCGGTGAGTTCTATAGCGAGCCTACTTTGGTTGACGATGAAGTAGTTGCCAACATTGAGAAGGTAATTCCGTTTGCCCCGCTGCACAATCCTGCTCACCTTTTAGGTATTAACGCTGCCCGCGAATCTTTCCCGAATATTCCGCATGTAGTAGTTTTCGATACCGCATTCCATCAGACTATGCCGCCGATTGCTTATCGTTTTGCCATCCCCGAGCAGTATTACACCGAATACGGAATTCGTCGTTACGGCGCTCACGGTACCAGCCATATGTACCTGTCTCAGCAGGCAGCTTTATATTTGAACAAGCCGCTTGAAGAAACTAATGTTATTACCTGCCATTTGGGCGGCGGTGCTTCTGTTGCCGCAGTTAAAGGCGGTAAGTGCGTAGACACTTCCATGGGCCTTACTCCGCTTGACGGTCTTGTAATGGGCACTCGCTGCGGTTCAATTGATCCTTCCGTAGTATTTTTCCTCTGCGACAGATTCAATATGTCCGTTGAGGAAGTTAAGGAAGTATTCAACAAGAAGTCAGGCCTTCTCGCTTTGTCCGGTATTTCCTCCGATATGCGTCCTATTTGTGAAGGTTACGAGAAGGGTGATCCTAAGTGCACTTTGGCTATGGATATGTTCTGCTATCGTTTGGCTAAGTTCATTTCTTCTTACTATGTCCCGCTCGGACATGTTGATGCAATCATCTTCTCAGGCGGTATCGGTGAGAATTGCTGGGAAGCACGTAAGATCACCTGCGCAATGCTTAAGGAGAGCCTCGGTATTGAGATTAATGAAGAGCTCAATGAGAAAGCTTTGGGCCGTTTAGGCTTTGAAGACGGTGAGCTCAGCACCCCGAACTCCAAGGTTAAGGTGTTTATGATCCCGACCAATGAAGAGCTTGTGATTGCCCGCAGCGCTATGAAGTTTGTAAAGTAATCAAAAGTTAAACAAAAAATGGTACTATATGTGTTTAGTACCGCAATAAAGCCCCTGCCTATGCGGGGGTTTTTAGTTTGGGAGTTTAACTTTGCATAAGAAAAAGCCTTCAGCAGAACAAAAACAGCAAAATAAAAAAGAAGACTCAAAATTTTACCCCATTATCTTAAGTCAGACCGAAGATCAGAAAACGACCAGCTTTATCCGCGGATATAAGCAATTTTGGCCGTTCTTAAAGCCGTATTGGTTTATGGCCGTATTGGGCATTCTACTCACGATTCCGGTCGGTGCTCTTGACGCAGTGATTGCGGCTTTTCTAAAACCCTTTATGGATAACGTTATGATTGAGCAGCAGAAGTCTTTTGCAGACTATGTGCCGCTTGTCATTATCGGTTTTACTTTGGTTCAAGGTACTTTTATTTATTTGTCCTCCATTGTTAACGGTTATGTCGGAGGAAAGATAAGTCTGTCGATACGTACCAAACTTTATAAAAAGCTTTTGACTTTTGAAACCAGATTTTTTGATGTAAATAATTCCGGATCCGTAATTTTTCGCTTTTTTAATGATGCCGATCAGGCGTCTGCCGGTCTTATCGCTAATATAAAACTGTTTTTGACTAAATTTTTCTCATCGGTTTCCTTAGTCTGTGTTTTGGTTTATAACTCGTGGCAGTTAACGCTGGTTGCTTTGGGCGTTTTGGTGTTTTTGATTCTGCCTTTGCGTATCGTTCGTAAACGTATCAAGAAAATTATTTCGCGTTCCGTTGTCGGCAATACCCAGCTTATTACTTTATATAATGAGACTACCCAAGGCAATCGCGTTATTAAAGCTTTCGGACTTTCCGATCTGATGTTCAGGCAGTTTAAGGCCAAAGCCGATTTTCTTTTTGATATTGGGATTAAGCTTGTTCGCGATACCAACTGGTTGTCGCCTGTCATGCATTTGGTGAGTTCTATAGGCGTAGCCGGAGTGTTGTATTTCGGCGTACAGCTGATTTTAAACGGTACCATTACTTCCGGCGCTTTCGTCTCTTTCCTTGCAGCCCTTATTATGCTGTATACCCCGATTAAGACTATCGGCAATAACTTTATCAGCGTACAGCAGGCTCTGCTGGCTCTTGATCGTATTTATGAGTTATTGGACGCAAAATCTTTTGAGGATGAGGCAAACGATAAAGACAAGCTGGTGCTTCCTACCATTAAGGACGGCATTGAATTTAAAGACGTTCATTTTTCCTATACCAAAGAGCGAGAGATTTTAAAGGGTATATCGTTTAAGGTAGCGATGGGAAAAAAGATTGCTTTAGTCGGAAACTCCGGCGGAGGCAAAACTACAGTATGCTCGCTTATTCCCAGGCTTTATGAAGTTGATTCCGGATCTGTTTTGATTGACGGACATGATGTGCGGGATTACACCTTGGATTCATTGCGCTCACAGATTGCCGTGGTATTTCAGGACAGTTTCCTGTTTCAAGGAACGATTCGGCACAATATTACTTGTGCCAAGCCCGATGCTACGGATGAAGAAATTCATGAAGCGCTTAAGAATTCATATTTAGACGAGTTTGTTAAAGGGTTGCCCAACGGTCTTGATACGGTGATAGGCGAGCGCGGAGTGTCATTATCAGGCGGACAGAAACAGCGCTTGTCCATCGCGCGTGCTTTAATCCGCAATGCTCCGCTCGTTATTCTGGATGAGGCAACTTCGGCTTTGGATAATAAATCAGAAAAGGTAGTGCAGAAAGCTCTTGATACCTTAATGAAAGGGCGTACTACCATCGTGATCGCTCATCGTCTCTCGACTATTCGCGATGCCGATACCATTCTGGTTATTAATGACGGTTTGGTCGTAGAGTCAGGGACTCACGATGAGCTTTTAGCCAAAAACGGGGTGTACGCAGGACTTTATATGTCGCAGTTTAAAAATAAAGAGCAGGAAGAGCGAGACGAGGCGGAACTTAAATCTTTGGAAGAGTCAATGAGGGCAGAAAAGGTTAAAGCTTAATTTAAGCACTTGAAAATTAAGGCACATAAGTGCCTTAATTTTTAATTATCTGATGTTAACTATTTAAGCATGAGGCCTAATCTTTTTTTTCATTATTGATAATAACGGTAGTACGTGCCGGCATGGTTATGGTCTTACCTGCAACCAGCTCTTTGATGAAGTTTTCGGAGAATTCCTCTGAGCTCTTCGTTAGTCCGAAACAAGAAACCGAAAGCTTTTCCTTTGACAATAAATCGTATAAAGCTTCAAGACCTTCTCCATGATCGGTACGGCGAATATTTCTTCCTGAAAGAGGAATTAACAAGCTTTCACCCGAGTCGGCATTATTGTCGGAATCTGCGGTATTGTCATCAGGCAGATACATGGCGGCAAGCAGCGGGAAAAGAATTGAGCCCTGCTCAATCTTCATTGCTTGGCGCGAAGCATTAACGAGAACGATGGAGAAGCGGTCGTTATAGAGACGGATGTATCCGAAATAGGCGCCTCCTGAGGTGATGAATACCAAAGATCCTAAGGTTAAAGCCGGGTTGCTGCGGCGGATGTCGCTTAAGTCTTTTACGGCTGTGCTGACGATTTTTGAGTACGGCGTAATTTTGTGATCGCGCATGGCAATATAAGGGAGCGGGGAGCTCGGTCCGATTTCGTATTGATCGAGAATATCACCAAGTTCGTCACCCTGGTATACGCAAGGGATGCCGCGCCAAGTGAAGAGAACGGCCAAAGCCGACAAATATAAGGATTTTTCTCCGCCTAAAATTTCAAAGAAGCGAGGCATTGTAGAGTTGTCAAGCTGATTTATAAGGCAAAGTTTTATTTCCTGGGCGACGCCTACGGAATAGTTTTCACAAGTTCTGCGAAAATCTTCACCGGTGTAAGGGATCGGATCTCCCGTTAAATTCATGCCGCCGAAGAATGCGCGGATAGGACTGATAAATCCGGTATAGTTAATTGCTCCGTCTAAGTTTTGGTCAGTATTTAAAACATAGCGGGCGTCAGAGCGGTAATCGCCTATCATAAGGCAATCAGGATGAACCGAGCGAGCTTCTTTGCAGATTTGGGCAAGACGCTTTAAATTGTTGCGGGAGGTTCCGTTGTCACCTATTTGTGAGGCGTGGGCGATAATAAGCCCGTCGGCGTCGTAAGCTCCTGAAATCCATTTTTTAACTACGCTGTTTGCTCCTTTGTACATCATATGTCTTATAGCGCGTGATGCGTAGTTTAATTTCGGACAATTCGGGTTGTCATTAAAATAGACAGCCTGATCGTTGGGGAGAAATGAATAATAGTCGCGGTACGGGGAGTCTTTATGGTGAAGAGCTCCTTTACCGGTACGCTCCATGCGGTCAAACCACGGATGATTGTCTCCGGTATGATTTAAAGTTGCGCTTAAAATAAGACGCATATCAAGATCTGAGGTTTTTTGGCGTAAGCGTTTTAAAGCGCCGTTGCCGCCAAAGTGCGGATCAATTACGTCATAATCCTCGGTATCAAGTTTTTTAGGTGACGGAGCCTTAAAAATCGGGCTAAGACAAATGCCGCTTATTCCCATGTCTTTTAGATAGGGAAGCATGTCGGCGGTGCCGTCAAGATCGCCGCCGCAATGAACTTCGTCAAGGTTTTTGTATTCAAAAACATTGGCATGAATGGGGGTGTCGGCAGCGTAGTGATCGGCATCAATAGTGAAATAGTCTTTAGAGCAGGCGAAGCGATCAGGGAAGATTTCGTATAAAACCAAATCTTTGACCCAGCTTGGGTGACTGGCGTTAAGCTCAAAAGCAAAGCAGTGATGTATAAGCGGACATTCGCGTGACATGCCTAAAGAACTGTACCAAACGACATCGGTAGTCTGCGAAGAAGAATTTAATAAAGAAATTTTAAAGCAGTACCATTGAAAATTATCACCCTCATCAACGGTGAGCTTTGCCGTAAAACGGTGAATTCCGGACTTGGATCCGATATAGAGCATTTCCACACGCTTGGGCTCATGCTGCGGGAAAGATACGAGTTTGCAGCTTAAGCGGCGCGGATTGGCTCCGCGAACGTATAAAACGACGGTTTTATGGTTAGTTCCCGGTGCCGTGCAAGTATGGAAACACTGGAACGGTAAATTGCTCCTTGGGGATGAGGTGTTCTGACGCATATAAATTTCCTTGCCTATAACTGACTTAATGTACGCTTTACGGCTTCGTATACGTTTTGGGTGCCCTGAATGGAAACGCGTTCAAAAGGCGAGTGCGGGCTGTTGATGGTCGCGCCTAAAGAGACCAGCTGTAAATCAGGTGCTTTGGCGGCAAACATCGCACACTCAAGACCTGCGTGCAGCGCAGTAACAATCATGTCTTTACCGGTTATTTCCTTATAATTCTTTTTAAGACAGGAAATTAAGCTGTTTTCGCTCGGGGATTCCCAACACGGATGACGATTGTCGATTTCAATTTCAAGATTATCGATTAAGCTGCAAAAAGCACTTAATTTAGCGATTATGTCATCAAGTCCGCTTTCTTTTAAGGAGCGGGGCATGAGGCATAAACATAAACCTGAATCATCAGATGAAACCAGACCTAAATTGACGGAGGTTTCAACTATTTCAGGGTTTATATCCCACGGACGGGTGGGGCCTAGAGGCAGTGCTCGTATGAGAGACAAGAATGTCTGGGTGTCGGTAAGACCGAATGCTTTAGCGCAGTCCGTTTCATTGACGCATAAGGTCATATCAGGATCGGTGCTTTTATAGAAATCCCGGTAAAAAGAGAAGCTTTCTTTTACGGCTTTAACAAAAGCGTCAACTCTGCCGCTTGGAACTTTTACGGTAACCTTTGCAGTTGACGGAATGGAGTTTCTGACATGCCCTGAAGTGAAATCAGCTAAGAATAAATCGCAGGTATCATCGGAAACATTAAGTAAAATTGCACTTAAAACTTCAGCGGCATTAGCTCGTCCTTTGTTGATGTCGGTACCGCTGTGTCCGCCTTTTAGACCGCTTAGACTTACTGTAAAGGCTTTAGTGTCTTCAATTTCGATGCGCTTTGAGGCGAATTTTAGATTTATATCGGCGGATCCTGCACATGAAACAAAAAGAAAATCATCATCTTCAGAATCAAGATTGATAAGATATTTTCCTTCCTGCAATACTTCAGGAGCTATCTGCAGGGCACCTTTCATAGTGGATTCTTCTTCGACCGTAAATACGGCAATAAGCGGACCGTGATTAAGCTCTTTATCTTCAAGAATTGCCAAGGCGGTACATGCCCCGATTCCGTCGTCTGCACCTAAAGTCGTTCCTTTGGCATAAACAAAACCGTCATCTTTAACTACCGGAATAATAGGATCTTTTAAAAAGTCATGCTTAATGCCGCTATCTGCAACCGGGACCATATCAATATGGGCTTGCAGAATAACCGTTTCTTTATTTTCATATCCTTTAGAGGCGGCTTTTTTGATAATTACATTGCCGCACTCTTCGATTTTACACTCAAGACCGTTTTTTTCGGCAAATTTGCATAAATACTCGGCAATTCTCTGCTCATGTCCTGAAGGATGGGGGATGGCGCAAAAATCCGCAAAATGTGACCAAATAGCTTTGGGTTCTAAATTTAAAATATCAGTCATGAACCTGAGATCCTTTTTAAGTGTAAAAATAAAGTATTAAGTAAGCGCTAAGTTAGTGGCTTTGTCAGTTTTTGTCTCGGTTAATTATACAAAAAGCCTGCAAAAAAAGCTGATTAAACTTTAAGTTGCGTGAGTTTGTCATGTTTTTGCGTACAATATATTAAAAGTATTTAGACAATGTGAAGAAAAAAATATGCCTACGTTAATTGCAGCAATTTTCGTTACCGGAGGCTTAGGAGCCTTAGCAAGACTTAGCTGTCAAATTCTCGGTAAAAAGATTACTCTTGATTTCCCGATTGGGACTGTTGCGGCTAATATTTTGGCGGCTTTTTGTATCGGTATCGTGATGCCGCTTGAAATGCCGTTTGAATTGAAAGCGGTTATCGCCTCGGGATTTATAGGATCTCTTGGTACTTTGTCGTCTATTTGTTCTGATATGTTTTTGCTTATAAAAGACAGGGAATTTTTAAGAGCGCTTTTGTATGTCGTTTGTACTGTTTGTCTCGGTTATTTAGCTTTTACTTTAGGTAAAACCTGCGGAGGTCTTTTTTAAATGGAATATCTTTTTAGAAAGCAGGTGGTTACCGTAAGACGCAAGATTAGAAAACTGGAGCATTCCGATTGGTTCTTAACATTTGTGGGTGGAGGAATCGGTGCGGCTTTACGCTTTTATCTTGAATCAATAAGTTTTAGCGTTGCCAATTTATCTCTTGCCAATATTTTAGGCTGTTTTTTCATGGGGATCCTTATCGGACTATCCGTGTTTAAGCTTATGGATAACAATTGGTATAAGCCATTGCTTCAGACCGGCTTTTTAGGCGGATTCACGTCATTTAGCGCATTAATGGCAATTGCCTCTTTTGGAGACGGCATCTTCTATTCAATAGGTTGGGCTTTTGCCCTAGTATTAAGCGGCTGCGGGCATTTTATCTGCGGTTTTATTCTGGTTTTTCTGTTTGTCCATTTTAAGCACGGTCAGAAGTTTTCTAAAAAATAATATTTGCCGCTACCTTTAATAGAGGATTAAAACCGGACTGTAGCTTTTTCTCATATTAAAAAAATTCCCCGGGTCACGGGGAATTATCCAAAGTTAAAATTTTCTTAGTCTTTATTTTCATCGATGGTCTTGTTGTTATACACAAACAAGTCGGCATCAATATAGTCCACGATTTCTTCACAGGTATTGCCGATAAAAGCGGCGGAAACGCCGGAACGTCCTGCCGATCCTATAAGGACGGCTTGAGGGGCAAGCACGCGGCACAGATTCGGAATTACGTCTTCAGGCAATCCTTCCTCGATATGGCACTGCTCAGGCGGAATATTATGCTGTTTGGCAAATTCAATAAGACGCCGCTGATGTTCTTTTAAGATGCTTTCAGCATACACTTCTGGAGCGTAGTTGGGCACTTCGAGCATAACGGTAGGTAAAAGAACCGGCGCAGAATTAATAAGATGAATTTTGCCTTTGGTAATGGTGGCGAGCATTTGAGCTTCACGCAGCAATTTAATATTGGTATTGCGTTTTTGTCCGGAGGTGAAATCAAGTGCTACGACGATATTGCCGCTTGCATCCCACGGATGTTCTTTAGCGATCACCACCGGTGTAGGGGAATTTCTCAAAAGATACCAGTCAATCGGGGTAAAGATGATTGAGTCTAAAACACCGTGGCGGTTAGCTCCTTTTATAAGCAAATCGTAGTTGCCGTTAATCATTTCATCGATGATGGCCTCACCCAGATCTTTGGCCCAAATTACTTTAGGAATGATATGGACATCAGGATTTGCGTATTTTTTGATTTCAGCTTCAAGAGCTTCAAGGTGTACTCTTTCCACTTCCTCTTTCGTGCTGTTTTCTTTTTTACGATTGAGAATATGGATGTCATAAGAAAAGTCGTAAATAAGCCTTAAAGCGGTAATGGTTGCATTAGGGTTATAACGGGCAAACTCAATTGCACGCTTTAAAGCCACCTGATAATCGCGTTTAGGTTCAATTACTGCTAATAAATTATTGTATTTTTTCATAGCACGCTCCTTAGCTTATCTCCTTTCTTATTGATAATCATAATGTTATGAAGGTATTTTTGCAGTGACTTTATTTAATAAGCGTGCGCCAGGTTAAGCTTTTTAGTGATAACTTTTTACATCTTTATATCGCGCGGTCTGATCCCCATGATTAAACACGACGAAATGAAAGTGGCGGCTCCTATTGTTACAAATAATGCAAGGTACAGTGCGGCTTCTAAAGTTGACATTGAAATCCATTCGTTAAAATCAGGAGCGAAGCGCCGTACAACGTAAGCCATAATTAGTGCGGCGATAAGAGCTTTGGCAATGAACTTTAACGAGAAGGAAGATAAAGTATAAATTTTTCTTTTGTATAAAAGGTATAAGAGCTGCCCAGCATTGACGTAAGCTGCAAGTGCGGTCGACAAAGCAAGACCTACGTAGCCTAAGGGCCAGACCAGGATTAAATTGAAGACGATATTGGCACCCATTGAAATTATGCCGCAGCGCACCGGAGTTTTGGTGTCTTGTAATGCGGCAAAACCCTGGACTAAAACGCGTACCAGCATGATGGCGCAAAGTCCTGATACAGAGGCTATTAAAGATGCGGCGGATAACAACACATGGTCGGAGGTAAAAGCTCCGCGCATAAAGAGTACGCGTAAAATCGGTTCACGCAGCGCAATAATACCCATCATTGACGGCAATCCCAGTAAAAGTACCAGGCGTACACCCCAATCCAAAGTTTTTTCGTAAGTACTATGATCTTTTTTGATGTCAACGCGTGACAATGCAGGAAGAATAACCGTGGAAATGGCTACGGCAAAAATTCCTATCGGAAATTCAAGCAGTCTGTCTGAGTAATAAAGATAAGAGATAGCTCCGGTGGCTAAAAACGAAGCAAGAACCGTATTTACCAGAAGGTTTAATTGACTTGCCGAAACTCCGAAAAGGGCAGGAAGCATCAATGTGCGGATAGTCTTGACTCCTTCGTGGCTCCATCCCCAGCGCGGCAGGCATAACAGTCCTGTTTTATAGACAAAAGGCAGGACAAAAATGAGTTGAAATACACCGCCTGCGGTCATTGCTGCGGCAAGAATTATGTTAGGGTCGGAAAAATGCGGAGCAATAAAGTATGCAGCAGCTATCAGTACCAGATTTAAAATGCACGGAGTTATGGCAGGTACGGCAAAACGGCCGAAAATATTTAAAATCGAGCAGCACAGTGCCGTGACGGTAATAAAGAATAGGTACGGAAAGGTAATGCGCAGCAGCTGCGAAGCTTCAATAAATTTACCGGCATCATTTTCTCCTTTATACCAGGCTTCAAACCATCCCCAGCCGAAAATTGCCGTAACTACAGGAGAAAGAACCATACCGATAATGGAAATTATCAAGACTATAAGTCCGAGTGTTCCTGCTGATTTTGCGGCAAGCTCCTTAAGTTCTGCTGAACTTTTATCTCGTTTGGTTTTAGTCATAACCGGAACGAAAGCCTGTGCAAAAGCTCCTTCGGCAAAAAGGCGCCTGAAGAAATTAGGAATACGGTTGGCAAAGAAATAAACATCGGCGCTAAGTCCTGCGCCTAATAGTCCGGCGATAGCGATATCGCGAAACATGCCTAAAATACGGGACATAAAGGTTGCGCCCGCAGTCACGGCTCCTGAGCGAAGAAGGCGCGGAGCCGGAAGATTCTTTTTATTTGATGCTGCTGTTTTCATGCGGCTATTTTAGCAAATAGGCAAAGCCGCTCTGTAAAAATATTCGTTTTGTTATCTTTTTCATTTGTGAAAGTTTTGCCAAAAGCAAGAGGAATAAAAAAATTTTTTCCACACCTGTGGGAAAACTTGTGGAATCTGTCAAAATCGGTGGGAAAACTGCATTAAATACAGATTTACGGGATGTGGGGAATTTTTGCATATTAAATCTTGACAGAATAAAAATCTTTTATTATCAATACGTTATATGTTAAATCCCTGTAAAACCCTGATCCTGCAAGGATTTGAGGCTACTGTGGGATTTTTTATAAAAATTAGTCCTGTGGGAAATTTCTTTAAAATCTGTGGGAAAACCTGTGGGAATTCTCTGTAAGGCGCATTCTTATCAGGATTATGCTGTGGGATAAATTTTTAAGCGCATTATAAAGGAGTTCCAATTTCACTTGTGAAAGTCAAGAAAAAACTTCAAAAAAAATTTAGAGCTGTGGGAAACTTGTCGGATCTTACTAATTTGTGGGGAAAATAATTTTTTCGTCTTGACAGATGATGAATATTCAATAAAAGAATAAAAATTATTCTAAATAATAGTGAAGATAGAGGTGTTTTTTAGTTTTTTATAGGCGTTTTACTAAAATTTTACTTTCATTTTTGAAATTTTTAACAAAGTCAAGGAATCATTTCTAAAAAAATCCCCAAGCCTGTGGGAAAACTTGTGGAATCTGTCAAAATCTGTGGGAAAAATGCATATATAAGCCAAGCTGTAGTTGTGGGAGAATTTATAATACGGGTGATTTTTATATAATTATTTTTATATTTATCAGTATGTTATGCGTAAAACCGCTTATGCTTGCGGATTTGCCGTAGGTTGTGGGGAATTCTGTTTCTGGTGGGAAACTTTAAAAAAGTTATATTAATAATAAATTTCTTGATTTAAACGGTTAATTATATTTAAATCCGCATTCTTATGCGGTTTGTTTGTATCTTAGGTAGGATAAGTTGCGTTATGCGGTAAAAATTTTATTTATGAAAGTCAAATCTTTTTATCAAAAAAAATTACGATTGTGGGAAAACTGTGGGAAATTTGTGGTTACTTTGTTGTTTGGGTTTTTGTCGGAAAATTTTTTTATTTAGTCAAAAAAGATCAGCGGCTAAAACCCCGTCCTT
>NZ_GL830959.1 GCF_000188195.1 Succinatimonas hippei YIT 12066 | reverse complement strand
AAAAGAAGGCATAGAAATCTCTAAAATTAAGTTGGTCAAAATCAAATTTAGGAGTTTCTATGCCACATCTATTATCTATCCGAAATGACCGTAACCGCAAGGCTCAAATTAACGATCGCGCTCTCAAAGAATATTTTTCTTCTACCTCTTCAGCATCTTTCGTCGGTCGTATGGCAAGAAAAGTCGGGCTTAAGCAGAGAAGGTGCCGTTTCAATCCCGTCAGTTTTATTACGGCAATCATTGTGCAAGCAGGCTCGCAAGCCAAGTTCACCATAACTTCAATTTGTGCCCGCTATGCCGCCCTTTCAGGGCAGAGTATGGAGTTAAAACCGTTTCACAATAAAATCAAAAAGCAGTCGGTTGTGCGCCTGATGGGAATAGTACTCAAACAATACGCGAATTTAATCAGTACAAAATTTGTCCGGCAAAAGCACGGAGCATCGTTGTTGGAGATATTAAAACAACACGGATTGAATATTGATGATATCGAAGCAATTGACGGCTCTTATTGGCATGTAAATGACAAACTCGCGGATATTTTTCCGGGATGCCGTACCGCCGCCAAAGGAGATGAACAGCTTGATACCTATGACGAGCAAGGTAATGCCGTAAGAAAGGAGCACAAGAATGCTCAAATCGGTATGCAGACGATATTTTCTTTAGTAAGCGGTATGTTTAAAGCTGTAACTTTTACTGCGGGTACCACTGATGAAAGAGCTTTTGTTCCGGTAGATAAAAATCATCCGGCACTTAAAATCATGGACGCCGGTTATGTCAGCTATGCTTTACTTGAACTCATGCATAAAGCCGGCTCTTATTTTATGCTGCGCGGCAAATGCAATATGACGGGGAAAATCACCTCCTGCTTTCTTA
>NZ_GL830958.1 GCF_000188195.1 Succinatimonas hippei YIT 12066 | reverse complement strand
TTAAATAATCCTAAAAATTACTGCTCAATGTGGGCAGGATTAAGATAGGTCGCTATTTTTTACCAATAGACCTTTCTTCATGGTAAAATTTGCACGTTGTGAGTTTTCTCACGTTAAGATTTCTTTTTTCTTAGTAATAAGCGGCAATTATCCATGCTTGATTCTAAATATTTGCGCTCTGAACTTAAAGAAACCGCAGAGCGTCTTGCAACCCGTAATTACAAATTAGACGTTGAAAAGTTAACCAAATTAGAAGAGATGCGTAAAGATCTGATGGTTCGTACCCAAGATCTTCAGGCAAAGCGCAACTCAATGTCAAAATCAATCGGTCAGGCTAAAAGAGAAGGCAAAGACATTACAGAAATCAAGAATGAAGTTGCCAAAATCGGTGATGAGCTTGATGTTGTAAAAGCCGAACAAGATAAGGTTTTAGCTCAGATCAATGAAATCGCCCTTACCGTTCCTAACCTTCCTGATGCGTCTTTGCCTATAGGTCCTGATGACAGCGCTAATCTTGAAATTCGCCGCGTCGGAACTCCGCGTAAGTTTGATTTTCCTATTAAAGATCATGTTGCTTTGGGTGAAGGCCTCGGCATGCTTGATTTTGCCAATGCCCGTAAGATTTCAGGTGCCCGTTTTGCCGTAATGACAGGACCTATCTGTGCATTGCACCGAGCCTTGGTTCATTACATGCTTGATTTACACTGCAAGCATCAGGGCTATACCGAAGTTTATGTTCCGTACCTTGTAAATCTCGATTCTTTATACGGTACCGGTCAGATGCCTAAATTCGGTGAAGATTTGTTCCATACTTCATTAAACGGCAACGCCGACGGCGATGACGTCAATCGTCATTTCTGCTTGATCCCCACCGCAGAAGTTCCTTTAACCAATATGGTCCGCGGTGAGATTATTCCTGAAGAAAAATTGCCGATTAAAGTTACTGCTCATACTCCGTGCTTCAGATCCGAAGCAGGATCTGCAGGTCGTGACACCCGCGGATTAATCCGTATGCATCAGTTTGACAAGGTTGAAATGGTGCAGATTGTCCGCCCTGAGGACTCATGGGAAGCATTGGAAATTTTGACTCATGATGCTGAAGCCGTTTTGCAGGGCTTGGAGCTTCCGTACCGCGTAATGACTTTGAGCACCGGCGATATCGGATTCAGCTCAGCCAAGACCTATGATTTGGAGGTGTGGCTGCCGGCACAAAATACTTATCGCGAGATTTCTTCATGCTCTAACTGCACCGACTTCCAGGCCCGCCGCATGCAGGCACGCGTTCGCCGTAAGGACGGCAAAATTGAGCTTGTCCATACTTTAAACGGCTCCGGTCTTGCAGTCGGCAGAACCTTGGTTGCCGTAATGGAAAATTATCAGAATGAAGACGGCTCCATTACCGTGCCGAAGGTTTTAAGACCGTATTTAGACGATCGTGAAGTAATAACTAAAGAGAGCATGTAATGCTAACAGCTGCCGATTGGGCAATCGTCGCCGTTATAGCAGTATCTGCTTTATTATCAGTGCTTCGCGGATTTGTTCGTGAAGCCATATCCTTAGGCGCCTGGGTAGGCGCCTTTGTCGTTACCGGCAACTTTTATTCTCCGCTTGCCGACAAGCTTACATATTTTAATGATGAGCTGACCCGCAATATTCTTGCGATTATAGGATTGTTCGTTGCAACTTTGCTGATTATCGGAATGTGCGGCAATATTATTCGTTCATTAATGAAAAAAGCAGGCTTGTCAGGTACGGATAGGTTGCTCGGTATCGTTTTCGGCGTGTTGCGCGGAATTTTAGTGGTTTGCGCGATTTTAGCTTTACTGCAAATTTTCTTTAAGCTGCATATTCTAAGTTTTATTTTGTCGACTTCATGGTGGCAGAACTCAGTTTTTATTCCTGAATTGCAGCGCATCGTAAATTGGTTTTTTATCTACTTGGGAACCCCAATAACAGGAGCATAACATGTGCGGAGTGGTCGGAATCGTAAGTCATTCACCGGTTAATTTGTCATTGTATGACGCTCTGACGGTTCTGCAGCATCGCGGACAGGATGCCGCCGGTATCGTTACTCTGGATGAAGGAAATTTCAGACAGCGTAAAGCCAACGGTCTTGTCAGTGATGTTTTCCAGCAGAAACATATGCGTCGGCTTAGAGGCAATATCGGTATAGGTCATGTCAGATATCCGACGGCAGGTTCATCATCTGCCGCAGAGGCTCAGCCCTTTTACGTCAATTCTCCTTTCGGCATTGCGCTTGCCCATAACGGTAATTTGACTAACGCAAGAGCTCTTAAAGTCAAATGCGATGAAGTTCATCGTCACGTTAATACAACATCAGATTCTGAGATCCTTCTTAACATTTTTGCTTGGCAATTATCGAAGGTAGCAAAGGATATTCCTACCCCGGATGAAGTATTTGAGGCTGTTTCCGGAGTTAATGAACTTATTAGCGGCGGTTATGCTGTTTTATCTCTTATCATCGGCGCAGGTCTTGTGGCTTTCCGTGATCCTTTCGGCATTCGTCCTTTGGTTCTAGGCTCACGCGTTGATGAAGACGGTAAGATTGAGTACATGGTAGCATCTGAAAGCGTAGCTTTGGATGTCGCAGGATTTAAGCTTGAACGTGATATTGCACCGGGTGAGGCAATTTTCATTGACGAGGCTTGCAATTTACATTCTAAGATTTGTGCTAAGAATGCAAAACTGCAGCCATGCATTTTCGAGTATGTTTATTTTGCTCGTCCTGACTCCGTCATGAACGGTGTCTCAGTATATGCTTCTCGCGTACGTATGGGAACTAAGCTTGCTGAGCAGATTAAGCGCGATTACGCAGATTTGGATATTGACGTTATTATTCCGATCCCTGAGACCTCTTGTGATATCGCTGTGCAGATGGCGCGTATTTTAGGCAAGCCTTATCGTCAAGGTTTTGTTAAAAACCGCTATATCGGCAGAACCTTCATTATGCCGGGACAAAAGCAGCGCAAGAAGTCGGTTCGCAATAAGTTAAATCCGATTCCGGCAGAATTTGCCGGCAAGAAAGTGCTGCTCGTTGACGATTCAATCGTCCGCGGTACCACTTCTGAGCAAATCGTGGATATGGCTCATGAGGCAGGTGCTAAAGCTGTTTACTTTGCATCGGCAGCTCCTGAAATTCGCTACCCTAACGTTTACGGTATCGATATGCCGACGGCAAAAGAACTTATCGCTTACGGCAGAACCAAGGAAGAGATTTGCAAGAAGATCCACGCTGACGAGCTCATCTATCAGTCCTTAAAAGATTTGGAAGATGCCGTTCGCGAAGAAAATCCCGAGCTTAAGGAATTTGAAACCTCGGTCTTTACCGGTAAATATATAACTCCGGGTATTGATAAAGAGTACTTTGATTACCTTGATAAGCAGCGTTCCGATGATGCTAAAGCCGATAAAGCATGGAATGAAGCTAATGAAGATTTGGAAATTTATAATATTTAATTTTTAAATCTAAGTGAAAAGGGCACCGCAAACAGGGTGCCTTTTTTTATTGGCATGAATAAACCTTTATAAGCGGTAAGTCTCATCGTTAATTTTTACAAATCTGTGCTTTGTTAGCCATCTATTTAATAATTTCTTTTGTTATCAATAAATTATCTTATCTTTTATCAAATCTTAAATAATATAGGAATTTTATAAATTTCATCAGTATAAAAATAATTTTTATACATATCAGTCGGTTATCTAAAAGTTTAAAAATTGTTCTTGATATGATCTTTTATATTATTTAATATGATTTAAAAGATCATATAAAATCAGTTGCAAAAAAGGATTAGAACAATGTTAACTTCAGCCGAGTACAATCCGGAACTTTCATTTTCTACGTTGCTGATTGGTCACTATAACAAGCAATGCTATAAAAAATTAATGGATATATGTTTATATCCAAAACATCATATTGGTGAAATATTTTTATTGACTGGGAAAAGAGGAACAGGAAAAACACATCTGTTAAGAGCTTTTCAAAATGAATTTAAATTAAAGCACAACAAGCTAAAATGCGGTTATTTGGACTGTCGTAAGGAATTTTATGCCTTAAATTATTATTGGTATAAAAGTAGTACTGTCTATAGCACTTTTAATGATTACTTTGCCGCATATGATGTTCTTATCCTTGATAATGTAGATACTTTTTTTGATTCATTAATTTTTAAAGATGCAACTATCGAGATTTTAAGAAATTTTTCAAAAAACAAAGTGGCTATCTTATCATCTGCTTTTGTCGCGGATAAATTTCATTTTACGTCACCATATGCTAAAGAATTCGTAAAACAGATAGGTGTCTACAAACGTTTAGATTTCAAAAAGATTTCACTACAGGAAAAATTACAAATAGCTTTTAAAAACAATGAATATTTCAGAGAACCTCTTCCTGATAATATTGTTTATCTTGCCGCATCAAGCTTTAGAGAAAATCTTACTAAATTAAAACAATTGCTGTCTTTGGCAGCAGTTGCTCATATAGCAGAAAAGGAATTGGATTCAGAGGATTTAAGAGCTATCTGTAAAGGCTTACAAGATGGGGATGACTGTTTTTATGATAGAACTTTTTACAATCTTTCATATGTAAAAAGCAATATTCAAAGCAAATCTGCCAAAGAAAACATTCCTGTTAACGGTATTAAATTTGCCTCATATTTATTGAATGCCAAGGATTACGGCAGTTGGCGGCCATCTTTTTTATTGCTGAAACCGTCTACTCATCCGTTTTCAGTGCTTGAAGATGTTCATTTAACACCAAAGGAACATGAAAAGGAAGTCGAAGGGATTTATGAAAAGGTTTATGACTGTTATTTTTCAAAAGGTTGGGGGTGTTATGAGGAAAACGGTCCGGCTATTATGATCGAAAGGCCGTATCCTAAAAAAATAGACAAACTTCAAACATCAGAGATTAAGAAGATACGAAGTGATATTGAAAAGATTCTGCAAAGACCGATCCGTATAAGCAACGCGGGTATAGAAATTCCTTATAAAAAAAGATTCTTTGTGCGTTTAAGGGATGTAGCAGATCAAAGCTGGTTATTGAATTATAGATGCAGCAGCACAAAGATACCGGTTTGTTTAGGTATTAACAGCGCTTACGGTTATCCGTGGATCGAGGATTTTGCTGACATTGGATGGTTGGCTTTGGTTGGTAAAGATCCTCATACCTTGTTTATAAGTCTCATGACGGGATTTTTATTGTTCAAGTCTCCTCAAGAGATGAGAATGGTAAATATCGGACAGAAATTTAAATCTTTATATGCAGGTCTGCCGCATCTAATTGATCTAAAGAAAGGGTTAAAAGAGATTTGCGCTGATTGTTTATCTGAAATTTATAAAAGAGAAAACTTCTTAAAAGCAAACGGTTTTAATTCATTTTCTGAATATAAAACCCACTGCAGAGGTGAAAATTTTAACTGTAAAGAACAATCACTGCCGTATATTTTGGTGTTCGGCGAAGAAATTGATGATTATGAGGAGGATGCTGCAGCTCTTATAGAGATTGCCAAAGAGGGAAGGAAAGTAGGGATATTTTCTATTTTTACTTTTAAAAGCAGTCAATCTCCGGCAGCAACAAAGATCTTGTATAAAAGTGATATTCCTATTTTGGCATTTAAGATGGAAGTTTCTGATTCTGAAGCTTTGTTAAAAAACGATGATGCCTCGCAGCTTTTACCATATGGTGACTACATATTGTGCAATAAAAATAGAGATAGATGGCACAGCACTTTAGTTACAGAAAAGGATTATTTGAAAATAAAGGCAGCATGGCTCTTAAAATAAATTACAGAAGGATAAATAAATGATGCATACAAATATTTTTAACAACAATAATTCGATGATTATAAAAAGCCTTGAAAATCAGATTAAATATAAATTCGAACATGAAATAAGAACTTTATCAAAAAGACTATGGCCAAAACCTTCGACGGATAGTTTTAGAAATCTGTTATATCAAAGAAAAATGGTTTTAAACACAATGTGTTTTGAACTTAATAATCTTTATGAAGAAAATAATTTTAAAATTGTAAATAATAAACTGATAAATATATATGAAAATATTTTTGACAGAATTGCAAAATTTAGTAATTATTTATTAATTGATTGTAAAAATAATTTTTTTGTTAATGAATATCAAATAGCTGTAAATTTGCAAATGGTCTCGGCAAGAGACAATTTATCGCTAAATGCAGATAATGCATATGGATCTGATTTTAATTATATGAATAAATTAATAAATTTATATTACAGCTATAGTCCGTATGAGTCATTGAGGATAATAAATATAATTTTAAGATTTAGACATTCAAACATGAAATTGAACGATATTAACGCGGAACTTGAAAAGCAAAATAAATTAAAAAGAATATATGAAGCCTCTGATATTACATTATTAAAAAATACTAAATTTAAAAAATATAAGATAAGCGAATTGATGAAAAAATTAGTATGCAATAGCTGCATGTCGATTCCTGACATAGTAAGAATAAATGATTTCTTATCTTGTGTGGAAGTTAAATGTATATGTAGTGAAGAAGAAAATGGAGATTTACATAAATCATCGATACAAAAAGTAGCTGCTAATAAATTTATTGTTTTATGAAGATATATCTTAAGTTTTTTTAATGAGGAGTTTTATTATGAGTAAAGTTAAAATGGGTAAAGATGATCCGTTATTTAAAACAGCACAACTATTTGCTGAAAAGTATTATCAAAGAAATCGTGAAAAAATTACACCTACTTGCTTGCAAAGTAATTTCGGGATTGGATATCCGAGAGCCAAAAAATTATATTTGGCAATTTTAGAAAATGAATCTAAAAAATAAAAAGAGTAGTTAAATTTGCGTCATTTGTTTAGGAGAAGATAATTCTATGATAACAATAGAAAATTATGACGTAAAAATTTTTACGGATAATATTGAGGATAGTGCTAAACATCAGATTGAAGAATTGTTATCAATTGATGTATTCAAGCAATGCAGGATTCGAATCATGCCGGATGTCCATGCAGGTGCAGGGTGCGTAATCGGATTTACCGGAGATTTGGGCAAGAGAGTGATTCCTAACATCGTTGGAGTTGATATCGGGTGTGGGATTTTGGTTCAACCGTTTACTTGTATAAAATCAATGAACTTTCATGAGTTAAATGAGTTTATTCTGGGCAATATTCCGTCAGGACGCGATTTTCGCGGGAAAAATTATAACGTCATACCGGATAAGTTTATGGATTTGTATCGTAATGGAAAGGAATTAATTAAAAGTATGCGCTGCTATAGGCAGCTTGATGATCCTAAGCGTTTGAATTTATCTATGGGTTCTTTGGGTGGCGGTAATCATTTTATTGAAATAGATAAAGATTCTGAAAATAATTTTTACTTGGTGGTTCATACCGGGAGCCGTGGACTTGGAAAGCAAGTGGCGCAAATTTACCAGAAATTAGCGGTGAAATGTCAATCAGGCTGGACGGAATTGATGCAAAAACAAAACCGTATGATTGCTGAGTATAAAGATGCAGGAAGAAGATCTGAACTTAAAGATGCGATTAAAGAGCTGCATAATTCTTTTAAAATGCATAAAACTGCAATACCTTACGATTTATGCTATTTAGAAGGAGACTTTAGGGAAGATTATCTTAATGATATGCGCATATGTCAAAGATGGGCGCAAAATAACAGAGCTCTTATTGTAAATTTGATTATGGATTATTTATTAAAAGGAGGATATATAGATCAGGATGAAAAGGGGTGGAGTCAAAGTGCATTTGAGGAGGGGGGGGGTGCGGACAAAATCCTGGACTAAAACCGGG
>NZ_GL830957.1 GCF_000188195.1 Succinatimonas hippei YIT 12066 | reverse complement strand
TTACATCAGTGGAGGTCACTTCATATTGTCTTTTGTTCTTTTACCATATCTGGCATTTTTTAGCATATCCGCAATTTTACTGCATATTTCATAATAAGTTCTTTACATATTCACTTAAATACATCTCTGTCGGAACTAAATCCTAATACTTAATCTGTAAACACACTTTAAAAATTAACATTAAAGCTCTAGTCTTCTGGGATAGCGGCTTTGGCCATCGTCAAACAATAATCATCAGATTGCAAAACCTGAGGATGTCAAAGAAATTAAGATACAAGTTCTGGGATACTCGATGTCAGTAAAGCTTTTTGATGTTTTAGGAGCAAACCTGGCTCCTATAGCTTTAAATGAACTTTATACAGCACTTAATCCCATATTGTCGACGTACAGGATCAACCTATCGGCATTTTCTACTCTTCAAAACTTTATGAAGTCCAAAAATACCTTTCTATTTCCAATCACCAATATACGGCTTTGCTTGTCGGTATGACTAAATCAACCTTTTACAAATTATCTCCTGAATATCAGCAAATCATATTGAATGCAGCTCTTGCAGGAGCTAAATTCCAAAGAAAAATGAATTCAGATCAAGCGGCAACACAAATTGCAGAGTTTAAAAAACACGGCGTTGAAGTCATCGAACAAATTGATCAAAAACCCTTTAAAGACGCTGCATTTGATGAAGTAGCAAAATTCTATATTGATCAATATGGAGATAAACTAGTTAAAGGAATCAGTGCTCAGGTCGCTGAATAAAAGCGATAAATTAATAGACAATATATATTAAAATCCAAATGGGAACAGGAAACGGTTCCCATTTTTGTTGAAAAAAAAAGTAAAATATAAAAGATAATAAAATCAAAGAAAATTTACGTTAAATAAGTAAAATCTGAAAACACGGATAAAATGAAACTATGTATGACGCATTTAAAATAATTTGCGATATATATAAAATGCTATTTGACTCAGGATTTGACTCTCTTTCAATTATAAGTGTTTGTGTCATATTTTGGTGCCCTTTCATTATTTTATATAAGGCATATATAGACCTTGGACTCCCCAAACGAGATGTTAACTCTTTAAATATAATCTTCAAGGTAATAATTATTAATTCTGTACTTTATTCGCTACTGTTAGTAGTCCTATTAGTCGGAACAATATTATTTTTATCATTTTTTATACCAATCTACGGTGTCGATAAATTTATAATAGATTTTAGCCTCAATCCTTCACAAATAAAGACTGAAGATATCATGTACTTTTGCAGACTTGTATATGCTTTTCTTGCAATTATAGTTTTAAAATTGATAATAGATTTATATAAATTACCTAAAGGAACCTTAAGCATTAAAAAAAATATTAAAACAATATGGATTAGGTATTTTATTATTTATTGTTTTACTCTATGAAGGATTTTTAACCTTTATATTAATAATTACTGTATTATTAGATAAACAGACACCAATATTATTTTCGTTATTATTCCTTCTTGGCGCTTATCCTGTATTTTTATCTAAACAATTAAGGCAAAATATAGTTAAAATTATCTTAAAATACGCAGGAAACTTTTATAAAGTTGATCTGGAAATAAACAGTATTATTGATAAAGATACACTTCTAAAATTAAACTATAAGATTATTAATATAACAGGTGACCAAGGAGCTTTCATTTTTGGATTTAAAGACGTTTTAGTATTTAAGTGTGAGTCTTTAAACAAAATATATATTATTGATAATATAGGTTTTTTATCTGGTTCTATATGTTTAAACCAGGATCCATATAGAATGCATAAAAAATCCCCCAAATACATTTTAGACTTTTAATAAAAAAATACTTTTAATATGCCACATAATTTATATGATTACACACACTTCCTATTATGGATTATAAACAATACAAATTTATTACAGTCTTTTAAATAAGTTATAATATCCAGAGATTTTAGATAAAGCATTGTATAGGTCTTATCTATTCACTTATACTTAACAAAATTATCTACTAATGGTAAAAAATTAACTTACGATCATTTTACATTTATTTAAAAGCATGTTTGTTATTATTATTTCAAATTGAGGATCATTTATCAATATATTCATAATTTGTCGTTATTAATAAGTACATATAATTTATTATGGTTTTTTATCTTAAGATCATCTAAATTAAAAAATGCCTTAGAGTAATTTATTTTACCTCTTAAATCTGACTTTAAATAATCCTTTTCTGTTTTTAAGTTCAACTTAAATTTATCTTCAACTAAGACCAATTCATTATTATCTAATAAAAAAATTAAATCAACCGTTTTATTTTGATCCAGACCTTCTTTTTGCGCGTATTTTAATTCAACTCTATCGCCATTAACAGCTATTTCTTTATTCTTAAAGAGATAAGCTTTGCCTCCTTCACTATTAATGATATTAAAAATAGTATCAATAAACTCATCATAAAAATTTTCTATTCCCATAAGGGATTTTGCATATGCTTCAGTATTAGAAAGGCTATATTTATGTTTATCTTTCATCGTTCAAATACTTGTTCAAAATATCAAAAGATTTATTAAATGAATTAAAAATAGGTTCTATATCAAATTTTCAAATGTATACATATAGGTATCAGCAACAGAATTTGCTTGATAAAAGTTTACATCAACAGATATACCTTCCTTTTCGGAAAAATAGCGTATGGCACTTACCAAGTCTGCACTATGGCTTGCTAAAAAGAACTTTATTTGTAATTGTTTATTTAATAAAACAATAAGTCTTGCATATTCTATAATCCACTGCGGATGTAAATGGGTTTCAGGCTCATCAATAATAAAAAGCGTATTATTATCAGGCGATCAGTTCTTTAATAAAATAGAAAGCAATGAAAAAGACTTTATCCCTGTAGCGCAATCAATAAGTTCAAAAATTTTTCCATCGTTTCTATGATATTTTAAATTTTTATTAAGCTCATCATACTCAACATCACCTTGAATAATATTTGATATCGAATGCAATAATGATTAACTAAAGCTATAAGTTATTTTTTCTTAAGAAGATTATTTAAATCTACCCAGTAATCTGGGACGCCCTTATTTGCTTCAATGCCGATTGCCATTGGAGAATCTAAATATATAACGTTTTTAAAATTATGTACAAGAGGAAGATATTTTAAAGATTTGCTAAAAATCAGATCATTATATTCATTAATACTTACATGATCATCTATCTAATTTACAAATAAATTATCTAACTTTCAAATAAGAAGTGAAGATGGACGCTGAATATTTAATTTAGTATAATTATCATATATTTGGATAGGCGGACAAAATAAATTTCTATTGCTTCCTCAAATGTTTTAAATTCTTTTTTATTAATTACATAAAAAATTGTTTTTAAACGGTTTAAACTTGTACTATTTTTTGGAGGCATTTACAATTTTTAAAAAATTAGTACTAATTAGTTTTAAGTTATTTAAAGAACGATGACTAATGTCTTTATTAATAAAATCATCAATTAAACTTATGTTCATTCTAAAATAACTTTGTTTATCTTCACCGTTTGAGTGTGTAACCATATAAAATTGCAATTGCTCTGCTAATTCTTGATATGGTTTCAGATATTCTCTAATATCATCAACAACTAAATCTTCATAATCTATTGTGTTTTTTAAAGTGTAATATAGTAACTTTGAAATTGTACTTTTACCACAGCCATTTATACCCGATACAACAGTAATACCATTTAAAGCAATATTTGCACTTTTTATATTACGAAAATTATTAATTTTTATGTTAAACAAGCTGCTTATCCATATTGATTTTCAACTATTTTTTATTTATTTAAATATCTTTAATAAAAGATTAAGTATATTCAAAACTATCTTACACACTTTTTTTGCAGTTACAAATTTTTTTAACTATTTAACTTAACAAACGATTTTAAGTTGTTGTTAATAATGTTATTAAACTTCAAAAACACCAATCTTTTTTAAATAATTGTAAGTGCAATCATAGTATTCAGGATTTCTGGTAACATCTTTAACATTACCTTTAGGCACATAAATTATATATCCTTGTCGTGCACGAGTAAGCAAAACTCGATAAGAATTTTTTTGATAATCCTGAGCAATAGGATTATTAACCTTTACCCAAGAAGATCCGATAAAATTATTATATGTGAATTTACCACACATATACCTATAGTCAGCTTCCCATACAACAACAGCATAATCAACTTCCAACCCTTGAATCTTAAATTCCGATGCTGCGACCTCCATAAAATAAGAAGAATTTACATCGTTTTTTCCATTCAAAAACCATTTTTCAATCTCAATGTCCTTAGGAACTATGACACCTTCTGCACGCAAACGTTTAGCACGCGAACTTGCAATAATTCCATACCGTTCTGTGCCTTGACTTATATTTCGCACCCATTCTTTAGCTGTCTGAAGATTTCTCGTTAAAAGAATCGGATAACGCATTTTATTGGTAACCGGGTCAACTTGTGTGATTTTCTGATAAAGCTCCGTTGCCTTTTTCTCATCACCATCGATTACCGCCTTTGCAAAATCAGAAACATACTCACTTCTAAAACTCCGCATAGATACTGATAGATGGAGTTTTAGGCTCTTATGAACTTCAACATTTGAAAGAAGTTTTTCGATTGAGCTATTTCCAACATATTCATAATCTGTTATACGATCTGAGCAAAATACTTTCCAGGAAGGAAAATGTTCATTTATTGCATTAAACCATTCTGCAATTCCTGCTTCACCATCATAAATTTCTTGTCCTCCGCCAACTAAACATATAATAACCGCCCAATCTTTGTGCCTGTTCATATACTCAATAAGACACTCGGGCTCTGACATATCAAAATTAAGCTTCCCCTTTTTCCTCATAAACTTGCTTAATTTCTCCTTTTTCCAAGATCGCTGTGCTTCATCAAAGATGGCAATCTTATCAATAGGTGCTGGATATCCCTCCAAAAGAGAATCATCTCTAAACTCATGTACCATCTGAATAAAACTTTTTATTTCAGATAAAATGCCTTCCTTTGTAATATTATATTTACAGCTGATACAGTCTCTGTTTAATCCCCTGACTTTACAGTCTTTACAATACATTTTTTTCTTTTCTGCTTGATCCCGAGTCAAAGCCTCTCTTAAAACAGTAACCAAAGGTTCATTTCCAGAAAGAAACACAGCATGTTCTTCATCTACTTCTTGAAAGTTATGTCGTTTATTTGCTATGTTAAGTCCTACCAAAGTTTTTCCTGCACCAGGAACTCCAGTAACGAAACAAATCGATTTCCAATGATTTTTCTTGCTGTCTGCAATAATTTTATCAATCAACGCAGTTGTAACTGCAATATCATTATCATCACTTTCCTTATAAGAAATCTCCCGTACATCGTGTCCAGAGTATAAAGCCTGTGCTGCCTCGATGATGTTTGGTGTAGGTTTATATACGGAATTGATCCATTGTATTGGATCAACAATAGCTCCATGATTATAGTTATAAATAATGTGTAAAATCTCTCCTATAAGAGTATTTTTACAGCAAAGAATAGGAGATGAAATTCCTTTATTCATACTAATTTCATTAGTATGTGCAAGTGCATCTGTGCATACTAAAAATGGAAATAAATATATTGCATGGCTCGCTTCATGAAAATTATGCAAATCCAAAGCATAATCAACAACTTGATCAACAGCAGCCTTAGAATATACGGTCTCAAATACTTTAAATTCCAACAAAATAACACAACTACGAATAACCAAAACAGCGTCAATACGTTTTCCCATTCGAGGAATAGAATATTCAAGTGCAATATATCCCTCTTGAAGCCGAAGCATAACATCTTTTAAAATCCTGACCTCCTCATTCCAAGCCTGCTCTTGCTGTACTGTCAAATCAAAATGAAGAGAGTTATGCACCAATTCGTAGTAAATTTCAGCTTCACTTGCTAATATAAATTTTTCATAACTTCCATGATAGTAAGCTCTTGGAATTGTGTCTCTTTTTTTATCCTCAGAGTCCCACATTTCTAGTCACCTTTGATTTCTTTAATGAGCCACCCCAAACATTCTTTACGCATATTCTTTTTTAGTTCACATTCCCAAATAATCAGTATCTTCCATCCCATAGCCTTAAGGCTTTTATAGTTTTCCTTGTCACGTTCCACATTTCGATTTATTTTGGTAACCCAATACTCAATATTAGAAGACGGCCACACAAATCTGCCGCAGTTGTGTTTATGCCAAAAACAGCCATTTACAAAAATAACAATATGATACTTTGACAAAACAATATCAGGGCAACCTGGCAAGTCTCTAACATTTTTTCTATATCGTAACCCTTTAGAAAACAGATATTTTCTAACAATCTCTTCCGGCCTTGAATTCGTGCTTCGAATATGAGACATATTTTTGCTGCGAACTTCTTTTGAAAGATTATCAACCATTTTCTTGTTCTGCCTTACGAGATTTATTTCCTAAAATGGCTGCAAGCTGTTCAGCAATCGCCTTCGCCATAAAAGGAGGTACAGCATTTCCAACCTGCTGATACTGTTTATCTTTAGTTCCACAAAACACAAAGCTATCGGGGAAAGTCTGCAACCGAGCTGCTTCTCGGATACTAATTGCCCGATCTTGTGTCGGATGAATCCACATTGACTTTCGAACATTAACTACTGTTCCGCTTGGTTCATCATAGTTCAACCGCAAATAAATTGTATTTTGAGTGCGTTTTACATCAGTATAAGTATTAGTTTTAAGAGAATCCTTTAAACAATGAAAATTTTCTCCTTGATGCAGAGCTTTAAATCTTGCCATGGCTACATCTGTCGTTTTGGTAATGATGTGGTTTTTCAAAATATTTGAATTTCTCAGTTGCTGTGCCAAAGGACTCAATTGATCTTTATGCTTTAAAGACACTCCTTCCTTATCACTTGCTAAATCATGTATTGGAACGACATCTTCCAGATCAAAAATAGCATCACGAACAGTTTGATAATGCCCTTCTTTAATCTTTCCAGATGGCAAAAGGACCTCATCAGAAATATCACTATTAACTCCCATAACAACAAAACGTTCTCTTTTCTGAGGAACGCCAAAATCTGCAGCACATAAAATATCGCTTTTAATCAAATATCCATATTCACTAGATGTCAGAATACATTCTAAATAATCAAAAACTGCAAATGATCGAATATTTACCAAAAGACCTTTTTCTGTTATTTCATAGGAATCCACATGGATATGATTATCAAAAATTTCCTTTGCTTTGCTTAGCATACGCTGAATCATAATGGCTGGCTCAATCGAGAAAAAAAAGCTATCAGCATCAACAGAGCCTTCAAAATAATTCAAAACTGCTTGAAACGCTTTTCTGGATTCCTGCGCAATGAAACTGTCAGTATTGTTTTCTATATATGTTTTAGCGATTTTAGTAAGATTTTGCCGATGTTTTTCTAAAGATTTTTTCATCTTATCAGCATTTTTTTTTGCCTTATAAATAATATTCAGTTCCCGATAATGATTTTCAGGCCAAAGCATCTGCTGAAGTAAATCATAGTCTTTAACGATACCTAACGCTTCGTCAAACATAAACTCTGTGTTAAGCAAATTCAACGGCGTATTTTTATTTGGAATTTGATATTTTTTCACAATATCTAAATCTGACTCTTCCATATAGAACCTATGAACTTCAGATTGAAGCATGCTGACATTTTCCATGACAAATGCTTTGGGCCGAAGCTCTTTAATTGCTCGAATATACTGCTTTACCAACATATTATTCTGGCTTATTACATGATTCTTCTGCCGATTTGCATTTGAAAACCCCTGGCAGGGTGGGCCGCCAATCACAACATCAATAGCCCCATATCTTTTCTGTATATCTGCATAATCTGCTCCACATACATCACCCTGCAGTTCAACATTAGGATGATTTAGACGGTAAGTCGCCTGCATGTTCGGGTCTCGCTCAAAAGCAACTTTCATCTCATATTTTCCTGTCTGCACGAACCCTAAGCTCAATCCACCAGCTCCTGCAAACAGATCCACTACTGAATATGGCATTTATTTCAATTATCCTTTTTTTTCATTTTGGCTTCAAAACGGCTCTGGAGCAGTTCCCAGCAATCTTCTTTTTTGCACCACTGTCCAATATTGACACCTGGAACTATTGGTTTCTGGAAATGTTCCCACACAATATATGCTAAATTTTCTATAACCTTTGCCGTTTTTGGGTTAATTATCTGTTTTTTCCATATTTCCTGCGGATCGATTAAATTCGAATAGTATTTCCCAAGCAATGCCATGATGTAATAGTTCTGCTGAGCTTTAAAACCGCCAAATTTCAAATTTTTGATAATTTCATCACAGCTGTTGAATAATATCACCTTGGAAATCATATCAATATAACTCTGCTCAGAAGGCTCAGGAAATTCTCCTTTTGATACCATATCTGAGAAATAAACAAAATTGGTTTCTAAACCTTTGCTAACAATATATGGATATCCCTGATATGCCATCACACATTTTGCTGCTACTGTTTTAGAAATACAGCGACTCTTCGGGCAGCGGCTCTTAAATTCCCTTTTTGCTGCAGCCGTCGGCTGACGACTCAATTCAACCAAATACTGTCCGCGAGCTCTCTCATAAAACCAATAATCTGTTGATTTACCTTTCGCTGCGGGTATTGGTGTTACCCTAGATAATCGTTCTATCTTCACATGATATGCATCATTGGCATTAAAGTCAGACATATTGATTTTATTTTGACTGTTTGCATACTTTGAAATGTTATGAATAATATCTTCAGCCTGATCTTTTTTCTTGATAACAGACAACTTAATTTGTACATTCACCTGATCCAGAGGAAGTTTTGATTTATATGCATTGTAAATTGATGCTGTAGTTTGACCGCCGTTCACAATTTGCCAACCGGTGATTTCTGTAATGTTCACAACATCACCACTGTTTTGATCTTCATCAAACTCAATACTGTCAGCAACAGTTGATATACCGTTATTGTAGGCCATAAACATTTGAGGCTCACTAGTCAGCGACGCCTTTATACCTTTATTAACCTTACCAGTTGCCTGAAGAAATGAACGGACATTTTTCTGAATAAGATCCTGTCCCTCTGCTTCGTAAATACGAGCCAAAAGCTTTCCAGAAATAACACCTATATAACAGTCATATATCTCATTATCACCTCTAACTTTAATAAGAGGCAAAGAAGCCCCGTACTTTTTTCTCAGTTTTACAACAAGCCGGTGCTCCAAAGCATCACCGCCAAAAACACTTTGATACAATCTTTCAATATCCCAAATATCAAAGCGAACGGTTGCTTTTCCATGGCGTGTATCATTTGGAATATATTGTATAGTTTCATCATTGGTCAATAATATAATATTAACTGTTTCTATATCCGTTTTATGCGCTTTGATAAACTCATACGCCTGATACCCGTCGCTGGATTCTTCCATAGCATCAAACGAGTCGGTACCGCATGTTTTATAAAATTTCAGAACTTTTTTCAAAAGCTTGTCAATTTCGGTTTTCTTCACTTTTTCCGGCAATTGCTTGGCCTGATACTTGCTCACAAGCAAAGTAAGAGAGTGAAAATACTCGCTGAACGCATAACCATCCAGTTTCATATTCTCACCATCCCTCTTAAAATCTATAAGTGTACAGTCTGAAACAAGACTTTCTCCAGACTCAGTAAGATAAGACAAGAACAAAGTTTTGAAAGCTGCATTTTTAGAAATAGGAGCATGTTCTTTCACATAATCGAGAACTTCATCTTGAAATTCTCTATAGAAGTCAAGAATTTTCTCATTTAACAAATTAAGTTACTCCTTTCAAAACTTCAAAAACAGATTTTATATCTTGTGCAAACGGCATACAAAGCATTATATTGATTCGGTATCTAAGATCCGTTACTCCAAGCGGCACTGTCTCTTTTGTTATTTTCGGAAAATCACTATCTACTGCAAAGCAATAAAGATCCCGCGGAAAATAGCCAGCTGTATAATAATCTGCAGCCTCATCAAAATAACCATACTTCTTTAGCTTTTCTTCAAACTTCTGCAGAAGTGATGTATCTTCACACAACCTGCTGCGAATATCTGCAATTCGTTCAGAAAGACTTTCACCTCCGCTATGACTTTTTCGAAGCGCATAGAAACGCAGAAACAACATTCCTGAAATATCATCTTTATCCAGCTGGTATTCACTGCTGATGCTGGCAAAATATGGTGCTTGCGCAGAAGTAGTTTTCACTTCAACTGCATGCGGTCCAAAATAGAAATCATGAGTTTCATCATCACAGCCAGCCCAATGCAAAACAGCATCCACTCCTTGTGAGTCTAAACATTCACTTAAAAACAACAGCTCACCATATAGCCCCTGCTGACGTTCTTCAGACATCAGCAACTCTTTATCAGCAGCAAAAAAATCTTTCCACTTTTTTAAGGTTCTAATAATAACAAATAAAGATTCTTCAATGTGATCAGCGAACTTCAGCTGGACTCTTAAATCTTCAACAACAATTTCAAAAATATTACTGTCACTAGCGGGTAGTTGAAATAATCCGACAAAAGGAATATTAACTCCATACTCAGGCAAAGATGCTGTTTTAATTTCAATGCCTTTACAGTGTGGAAATCTATTCTTGGAGACCTCTGAAGTCACTGATAGAAAAACTGAGCGCATTTTTGTAGCTATGTTAACTGCAAAAGCAATCATAATACCATTGTTAAATTTCACAAGCCGCGTCGCAAAAGGACAAGACCAGCTTGATCCTGCAGAAATATCGGATAATATCCCTTTGTAAATATCAGCCGTAAAACTCATCACTGTCTTTCTCCAATGCAATATCATTCATCCGATAGGATTTGAGATTACCTTGGTCCTTACGATCGGGAAATACTGCCGCAAAGCCAAAAGGAGGTTTATGATTTCCCCGTTTTGCAGTTAATTTTCCAGCATCTCCTATCGGATATAAGATTAACAAGCCATTTGCAAAAGGTCTTGTTTCCCTTCTGATTGTTTCATTGATTGTTTGCGGAGAATTTCTATACTTTTCCTTCAGTATCTGAACTTTGTCATACAAGTTCTGATCATAATCAAAATACTCATGATCAGCTGATGTCATTGTGTGGATAGAACAGGTAGTATCATAAGAATCTACTCCTGAATTTTCTTTTCTATAAATACCTGCACCTACATCTTTGAGATCTGCGATATCAAAAGATTTGCCATGACCGCTGATATTAATTAGACAAACCATCCATGATTTAACTCCTCCAATTCCATCAGCGTTCATTGTACGAACGTAATCTGCCATATATTTGCTGTTTGCTCTTGTCGCAGTTTTTGATGTCTCATAACTTTCAAAAAAGTTGGCAACATCATGAGCAGATACATTTTGATAGATAAAATGATTACCAGGAGACTTTCTGCCAAATTTTTCCTGATATTGTTCTGCTGTTATGCGGCAGCTTTTAATCGCATCAAGAAGATCTTCTACAGCATCAAAATTTCTGTCATATTGATCGCCATCAATATCAAAAACACGAGTTTGACTAAGTTTACAGCTGAAATCACGCTTAAATTCCTGACCTGTCCTTAACTTATTTCGACTAGTAATTTCCAATGTCGGATGAGATGCCACACGCAGACCAAAGTCATTTGGCGTCTGAACTACACTGTTCATAAAATCAAATTGCGCAGCAAGATCTTCGGTTGCCATAGAAATGTGAGAAAAACTTGAATGAAGCGCTGAAGTAGTGAACAATCTGCACGCATCTAAGTATCCTGGACGAAATCCAAACCATCGCCCCATTTGCATCAGCGTATCATAGGTATTAGAGCTACGTGTAAAATAGCTTATAGTCAGTCCTTCCAATGTCAAACCTCTTGAGAGCTTATCTCCGCCAATAACAATGACATTAAAAGGATTTCCCTCATGATTCTTATATATAAGAACATCTTCACTTTCGCCATTAACACTATATATACTGATTTCCTTGTCATCAATCAGACGTTTAACTTCAGTCCAGATGCTGTTCCAGCAGACATCATTGCATCCAGACATATATTTGCCAAACTGTTTCCTCATTGTGATAGTTGTAGGAACATAATCTTTTTCCCAAATCAATTTCAGTTCACTTTCAATATTGCAATCACCCAAACGAATAAGGTTTGCTATCTCATCTTCATAATATTTCAGTACTTTTTGTTTAATTTTATTCTGCTGACCAACAAAACGTACAATGTGAATTAACATGGTATTAGGTTTGTTCCTTTGCCCTCTGCAGTTTCTTAAAGCAGTAGACAAAAGGAAACATTTCACGGCGTGTTTAAGCTCCATAGGAAGTTCTCCGACAGGCTGGTCTGATTTAGTCCCTTTACCTAGATATGAAGCACCTTCCACGATTTCCCGGTACAGCGGCATCGCTGGAGCATCCTCACTATTACCAAATCCAAAGAACTCTCTTGCCCCAACATATTGATCTGCTCTTGGAGCTCTGTAAATAAAATCTCTAGGGAAAAGATCTTTCCCATATTTTTCATCGTCAATGTGAGGTGGAATAAAGATGTTTGCAAAAGGAGTTGCAGTGTAGCCGATATAAGACCGGCATTCAAATACTCCAAGCAGATCTCGAATTAATCCATTGATAGTAGAAGGATTATAATCATCCAAAACGTTTCCTTGAAGATCATAGCTTTCTTTTGTATTGATAGAAGCTTGATCTGCTTCATCATCAATAATGAGAGCCGGATATTTTGCTGGAATTTTCTTCTTTCCATCTATCATCTCTGCACAATGATTTTTACGGAAAAAACGCAAAATTTTGCGCAAAACACAAGCATTCTTTTTAGTTACAATCATGAACGGAGGCATCATAGATACGCTTTCCGTTTTTGTATTGACATCACCTTTTTCGTCTCTAGTCGTAATTGACTGAACAACTGTTTCAACCTGGCTGTGAGGATCTGCTCCTACACCAATCACATTGCGTTTACGAGTCATATCTTCGAGGCTATCCAAACTCGTTTCGTATCCAAGAACTTCTTCATCAATACGAGACTGAGTCTGGCTGCGAAGACTGTTATGAATACCTGACAATACGATAACAATACTATATCCCGCGTCATAGGCTTTATTAATCATACCGATGTAATGTGCGGTTTTACCTGATTGAACGTAGCCAAATACCAATCCCATACGTTCACCAGCCTTTCCTTTTCGGGGATTTGTTAAGGAATTCATAATCTCATCGGTCGATGAATTGATATCTTTAACTGCTGAAATACTCCATGAAGGCTTTTTCAGCAAATAGTCATAGTAACGATTCCAATATTCTGATTTAAAAGTCGGTTCTTGTTTTAGCTCATTCCACCAAGTCTTATCTTCAAGATTCGGATCACACACACCAATAGAAGGCTCCGTATAAGCTGTAACTTCACTGAACAGGAACCTCTTAAAACACTCCATATCGGAGATTATATTTAAGGCGCCAAATTTTTCTGCTGTCTTTTCAACTGCTTCTATAATATTTATATGATCTTCTTTTACCAATTTCTTACAAAATTCATATCCGCCTTTATATAAAGCAATCTCTATATTATTTAAGTCTTTTGGTGCATTAATCATTGTACTCCTCCACTAATCTGATAATTTCCTCTCGAAGATGTCTATAATTAGCCATATCAAGCAGAGTAGACTGCGTTTCTTCTTTCGAAAATCCACGTGACAAAAAGACAGAAACCATATCTGACAAATCTTTAATTTGCATCTGATATTCCAAAGAGTTCTTATCAGGGTGCACCGCATCAACTTTTTCTTTATGCAGAAAATCTGTCACTCCCGACTGCATAAACGGTGCGAAATTTTCAACCAGAGCAAGATAAGCAGAAAGGGTTAATTTACCTTGTTCATCCAGCTGATTATTTATATTATTCAGCAGTGAATGTTTTCTATTAATATAGAAAACATAACGACCATTCTTTTTTCGCTGCTCCCACACGTAATCAAGATTCGGAGCACTGACATTGTATTTCGTATAACTGCCGCGGGAATTGTATACATGAGCGGATTTTTCAGTACAAAGGTCAATCGCTCTTTCCACTGATTCCCTGACATAACTTGGCAAAGAGGCTGTAGACTTTTTAATGTCAATTTTCCACTCCTCATCACTATCTGATGTAATGTCAATCTTAATACGGGCCAAATTGTATGCCGGCTCTTTCTTTATATAATCAAACCATGTTCCGCAAATGATCAGCCGTCTGTTCCTATAAATATAGATACCCTGATGATAATTCCATCCCTTAGGTCCTCCGGCTATCTTATAAGCGTCATCAGAAGCAAATTTCGTTTTATGCGGCAGAACATAAGGCTGAATTACAACCTCAGAACGCCCTGTATCTGAAAAAACCGACTCTTCTGGCAACTCTTGAGTTGCACTATTTTCCAAAATAAATGGATTCCATGCCTTAATTGGGATACCGTTCAATTTCAGAACAAGATTATCTTCTTCAATAAATCGGTGAAATATAAGTGCTAAATGTTTTTCAGTTTTTTCCGCAGTTTTATAAAATTTAATACGATCTTTATTTTCATCACCAGTATCAATTACACGATCCAAGTTTTCTATTACAACAACTGTACCCTGCTCTCCTATCAGGGATAAAAATTCATAGATTTCACTTTCGTCTCTGATAATCAAACTCCAACCGATCTCCGGAATCAAGTCCAAATCCCAAGAAGCATTACTTACGGCAGAATCAGATTTTGTAACAACAGTCAGCTTTTTCCCGAGAGAAAAAGCAGCTGTTTTCATCCCCATACCAAACCGGCCTAAATCATCTTTGTGGCGAGTTTTGCTGGGGTCAGAAGAGCCGATCCTCATATTCTCAATCAGCTCCTTTTCACTCATACCAAAACCGTCATCAAATATAATAATCCGCTTCTTTTCCCAGTCAAATTTGATTTTAATTTCATGGGCTCGAGCTGAAATACAGTTATCTATAATATCAGCAATCGCAGTTTCTACGTTATATCCTACAGAACGCAGTGAGGCCAGCAGTAATCTTGCTTCTGGAATGGATTGAATTTTCTCTACCAAACTGTACCTCCTCTATCAAGTATACCATGTATCACTTTTATACATTTCATAAGTCACATTAGCATTTTTGCTTTTTCGTATCCTTATCAATCTCCTATGAATATTCTATACTAACAGCACAATGATTATACTTTTCAACACAAAGAATCAGAACCCAGTCAACATAGATTTGCCAATACAAGAAAACTTGTTAAATTAAATAATAAGATCACATCTATATTGAACACACAAAACGTTGATAAATAAATCTTAATTTTTAATGTTTTGATTTTATATGTGATTATTGTCAAATTTTTAATATGTTTGCAGTTATATGTGAATATTTTGTTTTTTTCTCTATCGTATCTAATTTTTACATATTTATTAATATAATAAATCATTAAATTCAATTATCACTATCAAGTACTTGTTTATTTAAGAAAGCATTTTAAATAAATTTAACCCATACACAATCAAGTATGGAAATAATTTTTCTCGTCATAATCACGCGCATAAAAATATTTTATAAAATCAACTATATACCATACAATACAAAACAGTATTTATATACCGAATATTAGCATTATGTCTAAAGTTTTGTGCAAATATCTCCATTTTTCTTATAGTATAAAAATCTGACAAGAGCTATAAATTTTTGCTTATTTGAAAATAATGACATTTATCAACAAAGAAAATTTTCATCATAAATCGAAGTTAATTTACTCATTATTTAATCTATATAAACTTATTATAATAAATACTAAAAGAGTACATGTGCAATACAAAAATGTTATATATATTAGATTTTTCTTGTTTCCAATAAAACAATTCAATAAAATTTGATAAAATTCTTAGTTTTTATTATTAAATTAATTTAATTTATAATTAAATGTAATTTTTAGGTGAAAAACATGTCCCTAAGGTATGATAAAGAATTATTAACTTTTACATTAAAGTATGAAGATTTAATTGAAGGTGATCACGAAATAGAGTTATCATCATTAGCAATATCTTTACAAGGATTTGCAAAAATTTGTAGTGCTGTTGGTTCTTTATCCACCTTAAACTATTACGAAAAAGATCCGAATAAAAGAAATATCAAAGTAACAACTTGTGCAAAATTAACTCCTGGTTCAATTGATATTTTAATTACTATAAAAAATATTCTATCAAGCTCTGATTTTTGGTCAGGTGGAGGTCCTGCACTAATTTTAGCATTATTTAGTTACATTTTTAATCGCAACACCAAGAATTCTGAAGAATTAAAGAATAAACTTTATGAACAAAATCTTGAAAAAATTAAAAAAGAAATGTACGAATATGAATATGCAAATACAAAACGAATTCAAGATAATGAAGTTAATATAGAAAACATACGTATTGAATCTCAAAAAAGATGTGATGATTTACAAAAACAAATTGATATTCTTACCGAACAAAATATTGGTGCTTGTAAATATTTTGCAGATCCATTAGGAAAACAATGTAAAAAAATATCAGCTCATTTAGTAAACGGTAACTGTATTTTTTGTTCAAACAGTTCTTTTAAAGATTTTTTATATAAACCAGAAAGAACAAAATTTTTAGAACCAAGAAAATATAATTTATATATAAAAAGTTTAGATAAAGAAAACGGCACCGGACAAGCACGTATTGATAATATCAATTCAAGGTTAATTGATTTTGTAATTGTTGACCCAGAATTACATCAATCTGGGAATATTTATGCCTCATCTTTTATTGATTTTGATAAAAATGTATTCATTCATGTTCTTGCTAAAGCTGAAATGACCTTAGCAGGAGAATTAAAAAAGCTACATATTCTTAGTACATTAAAATCAATATAATGTAAATGATTAATTCCACTTTAATTTATTGCTAAAATCTATTAATGTACACAAGGTTTTCCTTGATGTGTATAATGCTTATCTCATGTTTGGATTCTTTTATATCCCGGATCGCCGTAATTTAAATATAGTATAAAATTTCATATCGCCAATTGACGATATCGGATCATACGGATCGCAGCTCTTTCATATCAAAGGGCAAAGCAGCATTAAGCAGCGACTTTTGCTCTGCCGTTAAAGCCTTTCTGCATACCCAGCGGTCTTGATTGCGGATCATTTTGATGTCTTTTAACACCGTCACGCTGCGGTGGAAGGTATGATGCGTTTTACTAAGTAGCGGTTTTAAACGCTTATGCAGCTCTTTACGTAAAATTAAGGCCAGGAACAGTATAAACAGTTTTCCCTGCCAAGCCTCAAGGGAATGGACATGCATTCTGCCGTCGA
>NZ_GL830956.1 GCF_000188195.1 Succinatimonas hippei YIT 12066 | reverse complement strand
ATACTTTTCCTTTGCCATTTTTTAAAATTCCTATGAACCAGATATAGAAAAACGCTCGCAGATGGAAGAAGCTGGAGCGGGCAGCGGGAATCGAACCCGTATCACAAGCTTGGAAGGCTTGGGTAATAACCATTATACGATGCCCGCAAAATCTTTTGAAGTATAAAACCCGGAGATACTGTGGGATGGTGGAGGGGGAAGGATTCGAACCTTCGAAGGCAGAGCCGGCAGATTTACAGTCTGATCCCTTTGGCCACTCGGGAACCCCTCCAATGCTAGCCCGTCTCCGGACCAACCGCTTCAGAATATGGAGTTAAATCTCCTGAAGCGGTGCACATGATAAGGTGTTTTAATAACCTTTGCAAGCTTTTTTTTAATTTTTTTTTAATTTATCGTAAAAAAACTTAAAAATCATTATAAAAAATCTGAAAATTCAATATGATACCTAAAAATGTACGCTTTTCTGAATTTTCTGTTCCTCAAAGCCCTTTTTAATAAAGCATCTTTGCCCGATATGTTAAAATAGCGCCCAAAATCTTCGATATAAGCTTAAAAAACCGATTTTGCCGATTAAGGATACTAAATCGCGGAGTTTTTGATGTCAGATCCGAATTTATCTTCTCCTTTTTTTGAGTTTTCTCCTCAAAAGTGGGCTTCTTTTGCCCATTCCTCTGACCGGCTGACATTAACTGAAGCAGATATTTCAAGATGTCTTGCCTTTAACGACCGCATATCCCTTGATGACGTGCGCAATATTTATCTGCCCTTATCCAGACTCATTTACCTTTATTTCATATCAAGGCACGACCGATCCACGGTAATTCAACAGTTTTTGGGCAAATCTATGGAAACCGCGCCTTTTATCATATCCATTTCAGGATCGGTATCCGTAGGTAAAACTACTACGGCAAGACTTTTGCATGAACTTTTAAAAGCCTGGCCCAGCAAGCCTAAAGTTTCCTTAATTACTACCGACGGCTTTTTGTACCCTAACGCCGAGCTTGAAAAACGCGGGATCATGAATCAAAAAGGCTTTCCCGTCTCTTATGACGTAAAGCGCCTCATGAAGTTTTTGTGTCAGGTCAAAGACGGCATTCCCAAGCTTAAAGTTCCCGTCTATTCGCATCTTACTTACGATGTCGTTCCGGATAAATTCACAATCGTCGACCGTCCGGATATTCTCATCATCGAAGGCGTTAACGTGCTGCAGAACGGAGCTGACTACCCAGAAATCCGCAACCGCGTGTTTATTTCCGATTTTATCGACTTTTCCATTTATGTGGATGCCGAGGAGGAATATCTGATTAAATGGTATGTCGACCGCTTCCTGAAATTAAGAGAAAACACCTTTGACGACCCAAGCTGCTACTTCCACCGCTACGCACATATGCCTGAGTCGGAAGCAATAAGCCTTGCCAAGATGATTTGGCAGGCGGTAAATCATGTCAATCTTATAAAAAACATTCTGCCGTGCCGCAACCGCGCCAACTTAATTTTAAGAAAAGGTGCGGAACATAAAATAGAAAGCATTCTCTTGCGTAAATAATCTTACAAAAACTCAACATGCCCGGCTTTAACGGAGTGCAATATACCGTCTGCATTTAAAAGCAGTGCTCCGCTTTCATCAATGCCTATGCAAGTGCCTCTTGTCTTATTAACATCATCATTTACCAGAATTTTTTTACCCAGCAAATAATCATAATACGGCCATTTTTCCTTAAAAGCGGCAAAACCGTCATTCTTATAGACAAAGCATGCCTGACGGATTGCGCTTATCAGCGTATAGGCCACAAAGTTTCTGTGCGCTTTATGGGGATTGATGTCAGCAAGCGTCAAAATTTCCCTTTTTTGCAAAGCTAATGATCCGTCCTCAAAAGGAAAAACGTTCATCCCTATCCCGATCACGGCTCCGACATTTTCATGCCGTACTACGCTTTCAATTAAAATGCCCGCAATCTTGGCGTTTTTAAAATACAGATCGTTGGGCCACTTAACCTTTATTCCGAAAAAGCCGGCTTTTTCAAGCTCACTTGCGACGTTTAATCCTACCGCAAGCGGCAATGCACTCAACTCAATGTCCCGATCAAAAAAAGCCGCACATGACAATAAAACCTGACAACCAAGAGAGCCGGACCATTTACGTCCGCGCCTGCCCCTGCCTTGGGTCTGAATTTCGGCAAGAAGAGCATCACCGTCAGTATAAGAGTCTATATTTCTTAAAATTTCAGAGTTAGTTGAATCGATTTCAGGAAGAACGCAAACCCGGCCTTTACCTTTGCTTTTTCTAAATAGCAAATCCTCATCAAGCGGCTCATAGGAACGTAATATACTGATTTTTTCATCATTTACGCAGGCACCGAAAACCAAAGATTTTAAGTCAGAACAAATAATCTCAAACTCTTTTTCATTAACGCAGAGAAGTTCAAGACATTCTTTTTTTGTCAAAGAATGATTCTCAGCAAGCGACAAATGCTTTACAAGATTTAAAAGTTTTACAGATCTTGCCAAAAAACTTCCCCGTCTTTACCAATGAATCTGACCTCAGGATACAAATCAACCGCAAACTTCTCTTTTACCTTGGCACAAATATACTTGCCGAGGGAAATGATTTCACAAGGTCTTGCTCCGCCGCGATTTACCAAAACCAAGGCCTGATGCTCCCACGTTCCGGCATTTCCCTGAGTGATGCCGCGGCAGCCTGCTCTATCTATAAGCCAGCCTGCGGCTAATTTATAAAGTCCGTCTGCAAAAGGATAAACGGGAACATCCTGATATTGAGATTTAATTACCTCAACCGTATCTTTATCAACAATAGGATTTTTAAAGAAACTGCCGGCATTTCCTACTAATTTAGGATCAGGAAGCTTAGCGCTGCGCAAAGCAATAATTTTATCCCGTACGGCTTTAGCGCTTAACAAGCCTTCTTCTGCAATTCCCTTATACGTAAAATTAGGCGTAAAAGTATCGGGCAAAGAAAAATTTACATAAGTAATAAACCAGGATTTGGCAAGATCTTCTTTAAAAATCGAATGCCGGTAAGCAAAAAGGCAGTCTTTTTTTAAAAGTTTGCCTGCTTTTTTAGTACTTAAATCAAAAAACTCTACTGACTCAATATAATCGCCGATTTCCGCACCGTAAGCACCGACGTTTTGTACCGGAGCGGCCCCGACGGTTCCGGGGACTGCCGATAAATTCTCAAGTCCGTACGCGCCCTTAGCAACAAGTTCACTTATAAGAGAATCAAGCAGAATACCGCCGCCAGCTCTTACTTTATAAAAATTACCTTCATGCTTTATTTCAAGTGATTTAATGGCGTTAATCAGTACCGTACCTGAATAATCATCCACAAACAGGACATCGGAGCCCGAGCCTAAAATCAGATATTTATCGGTATCAAGCTTAGCTAAGTCTTCTGCGGTATTGATGAAAAGGCCGTTTTGCGCCTTAACTTTCATCTTAAAGGTATTATGCCTTTCTAAATCAAACATTGCCTTTAATTCTTTCAATAGAGCCGCCTAAACCGCGAACTTTACGTTCAATATGCTCATAACCGCGATCCATATGATAAATACGATCGACTATCGTAGTACCTTGAGCTACCAATCCGGCAATAACCAAGCTTGCGGAAGCGCGCAAATCGGTCGCCATGACTTGGGCCCCTTTTAGCATCGGACGTCCTGAAATAAATGCCGTATTACCCGCAATCTTAATCTGCGCGCCCATACGGTTTAACTCCGGAATATGCATAAAGCGGTTTTCAAAAATAGTTTCAGTAACCTTGCTTTCGCCTTCGGCAAGAGCGTTTAACACGGTAAACTGTGCCTGCATATCGGTAGGGAACCCGGGGTGCGGAGCGGTAATAATATCCACAGGTTTAATCCTGCGGTTTGTCATATCAAGCAAAATGCTGTTGCCGTCAATTTCTACATAAGCGCCGGCAAGACGCAGCTTAGCTAAAACCGGATCTAAATCATCAGGCTTGGTATTGCGGCAAATGACGCGGCCGCGAGTTGCCATACCGGCAATAAGATAAGTTCCCGCCTCAATACGATCAGCTACGATTGAGTGTTCACCGCCATGAAGTTTTTTTACGCCTTCAATTACGATCTTATCACTGCCGTCGCCTGTCACCTTAGCGCCCATCATGCGCAGACAGTCCGCCAAATCGACGATTTCCGGTTCACGGGCGGCATTTGCGATAACGGTAGTGCCTTCAGCAAGTGCTGCAGCCATCATCAAATTTTCAGTGCCGGTTACGGAAACTTTTTCCATTAAAATTTCGGCACCGCGCAAACGTCCGCCTGCAGGAGCTACTGCATGAATATAACCTTCGTTAAGCTCAATCTGAGCTCCCATCGACTGCAGACCTTTTATATGCAAATCTACAGGCCGGGCACCTATGGCGCAGCCGCCCGGCAAAGAAACAGAAGACTCGCCTAAGAATGCGGTCAGGGGCCCCAAAGCCATAATGGAGGCGCGCATGGTTTTTACTAAATCATAAGGAGCCACATTGGAGGTAACGGCGCCTTCAACGGCAAACACACCGTCTTCAATCTTGGTACACTTTTTACCTAAAATTTCAAGCAGCTTAAAACTGGTATTTACATCTCTAAGATCGGGGACATTTTTAAGCACGATTTTTTCATCGGTTAACATCGTGCATAACAAAATCGGAAGCGCCGCATTTTTTGCACCTGAAATAGTAACTTCACCGTTTAAGGCCTTGCCGCCTTCGATTTTGAATTTATCCACACTAAAATCCTATAAATATCAAAAAAACAAGCGTGCTTATTTTATGCTTTTTTATGAATTTTTTTCAAAAAAAGCATAAAGTTATTTAACAAAAAATTAAGCAAAAATTTACCATTTATACGGAGTTATTTGATATACGTAATAATTGAGCCAATTACCGAATAACAGCGACGCATGAGATCTCCAAACACAAGAAGGAATTTGTGTCGGATCGTCATGCGGAAAATAATTTTCTGGCAGTTTCGGATCTTTTCCCGCTGCCAAATCACGCCGGTACTCATCGGATAAAGTTGTTGCGTCATACTCAGGGTGCCCGGTCACGAAAACCTGTCTTCTGTCGGGAGTTGCGGCAAGAAACATGCCGGTAATTTCAGAATCGGCCAAAATCTCCAAATCAGTATGCTTTCTTATTACATCCGAAGGAAAATCGATAAAACGCGAATGCGGAGCTAAAAAGGTATCGTCAAAGCCCCTTATTAAAGGATTAAGGCTTTGTGCGGTATGATGCAGGAAAACTCCCGATAATTTTTCTTTACGGTTAATTAAAGGCAGGTCATAGAAAATTTTAAGACCGGCAGCCACACCCCAGCAGGAAAACAAGGTCGAAGTAACATGCTCTTTTGACCACGTGATGATCTTTTCCAATTTGTCCCAATAAGTCACATCGGAAAAATCTATTTGATCAAGAGGAGCTCCGGTGATAATCATGCCGTCATAATTGCGTCCTTCTATTTCCTCAAAATCTTTATAAAAGGTATCAAGATGCGGCTGCGGAGTGTTTTTGGAAATATGCTTATCTACTCTTAATAAATCAATATTTACCTGCAGCGGCGTATTCGACAATTTACGCATGTACTGAATTTCCGTCGCAATTTTTTTGGGCATCAGATTTAAAAAAAGTAAAGTTAGCGGACGAATGTCCTGATGCGTTGCCCTTTCTTCCGTCATCACGAATATTTGCTCGCCGGCCAATACTGAAGCTGCCGGCAAGCCGTTTGGAATATTTATCGGCATAAACAACCCCGAAACAACAATTATTATTTTTCTCAAAAATCTTTCTCATTATAAGGCTCTTTGCCTCATCCTTCGTGACTTTTGCTAAACTTAACAGGCAACAAGGAGTTTTTATGAAAGTTGAAATTATTTCCACCGGCGACGAGGTCTTAACCGGATTTATAACCGACACCAACGTATCCTGGCTTTGCCAGGAGCTGTTAAGTCTCGGCATACAGCCGACATTGCGCCATACGGTGGGAGATAATCTTAGCGATATAGAAAATCTGCTTAAAGAAAGAAGCCGGCACTGCGATTTACTGTTGGTGAACGGCGGTTTAGGCCCCACTTCGGATGACAACACCACGGAAGCTGCCGCCCGCGCTGCAGGCGTAAAACAGGTATTAAACGAATATTGGTATAAGCGTCTTGAAGAGTGGCACCAAAAACGCGGACGCGTTATGCCTAAAACCAATATAAAACAGGCCATGCTCCCCGAAGGATCCGTTATGATTGACAATCAAAACGGTACGGCCTGCGGCTTTTATTTAAAAATAAATAACGCCGTCTGCATGTTTACTCCGGGTGTCCCGTCAGAATTTAAGAGTATGTACCAGACCGGTATCAAGCCTTATCTTTTAGAGCACTTTGCCAAACACCAAGTCACTAAAGTAAAAAGACTTTTCCTTTTCGGCATCTCGGAATCATTGCTCGGACAACTTGTCGAAAAAGAGCATTTTGCTCAAAGCATAGTTATCGGTTACCGAGCCGCCTACCCGCTTTTGGAATTAAAAGTAATCGAAACCAACGCTACCGTTGAAGAAGAAAATGCCGCGCTTTGTACTCTAAGAAAAATCGTTAAGAATTATCTTATCTGTGAAGATGACTTTAATCTTGCATCTAGAATTGCCCAACTTTTAAATAACGAAAAATGCGCTATTTTCGATAATGTTACCGCAGGTCTTTTCAGTCTTGAACTTTATGCCGATGTGCCGATTATCTGCTCATTAAGCTCAACTCTTCCTTTAACTGCCACACTCAAGGAAGAATTTGCACAAACCGATGCCCGCTATTTCATAAGCCTTGAGCACCAGGATGATGATTCCGTTGTGTTTACCTTAAAAGACTTTGCTACTAAAAAAGAAAATAAAATCCGTTATAAATTAAGCGTAACTCTTAAAGACAAAAAGAAAGCCGCCTATTCTTTGACCGCTCAGGCATGGATCTATCATCTTCTGGAAAAAATCGAGCCTTTGCTTCCCGATAATAGCGAAAGGAGCATTTTAAAATGAAATTAAGCATCATAATCCTTACTCGCAATGAAGCAAAAAATTTAAAGGACTGCATTGCCTCAACAGCAGATCTGGCCGATGAAATTATCGTTATAGACGGCGAAAGTACCGATAACACTGTAGAAGTGGCAAAAAGTCTTAATGCCAAAGTTGTTATTTTCGACAAATGGCAAGGCTACGGCCCGCGCAGGCAGGATGCACAAAAACATGCCGGCGGTGAATGGATTTTGCATCTTGACGCGGATGAACGTTTAACCCCGCAGCTTGTCGAGCTTATAAAAAACGAACTGAGTAAAGCTTCTGGCAATGAGATTTTCGCTATTCCGCGTGCCACTTACCTTTTATCTCATCGTATAAATCATTGCGGCTGGTATCCTGACTATGTGCTGCGTCTTTATAAAAACTCCTATACCCATTATGACGATGCGCTGGTTCATGAAAAGCTTGAAGTTCCTAAAAATGCAAAAATCATTTATTTAAAGGAGCCGATGATCCATTATTCCTATCGTACTCTTGAGCAATACTTTGACAAACAAAAAACTTACGAGCTTGCTTTTGGCGAAAATAAATTCAAAAAAGGGAAAAAAGTAAATCTCTTATCAATTCCTTTTAGAGCCCTATTCGGTTTCATACGCATTTACTTTATAAAAAAAGGATTTTTGGACGGAAAAATCGGATTGTGGCTTGCCATCTCGGTTGCCGCCTACGTGACGAATAAATATCTGGCTCTTTATATGGCTCAAAATAATGAAAAGCTTAAATAATTCAGCTAAAAATTGAGATAAAAAACTCTTTTTTGCTTTTAAGCTCAAAGAAGGATATTTTCATCATTACTCTCTTCAAAATCAAAAAGCCTCTTAAGCTAGAGGCCCGGATTAAAAAGTTTTACTAGCAGTTAAACTGATGGAATACCTTTGCGATTGCCTGCCAGCGACCATCTAGTTTGATAAAGGTCAGAAAATCATTGTAATCAGCACCGATGGCATCTTTTTCCATATCAATACGTACTACTGCTGTAGTCGGAGTAATGGCTAAAACATCAATATGAGTCTTGATGTCAGTTGCATTGCCGTTCTGCCGAACAAAATCATAAAGATTGCTGATAGGTCCTCCCAATAAGGTTGTGCCGTTCGAGAGACCGTACATCACAGCATCCTTATGAAAAGCTTTAGCAACAAGATCCGCGTCTCCGGATTTTAAGCCGTCAACGTAATACTTAGCTGCCGTAATTACTGCGTCGTACTCTTTAACCGAAACAATTTTGGTGTTATCACATTTGCAGTCATTCATTTTTAACTCCTTAATTAATATGTAATGATCGCTACATAATTAATTTTATAACGATCACTACATTAAAACAAGCGTTTTTATAACTTCTGTTAAAATAATTAGCAAAGATTAAACATTAAAAAATTTGATCATCCGCAGATAACAAACTATGAGTGACAATACTACCCTCGTCTCCGCCAAAGGTAAGGGCCGTCCGCGCTCCTTTGATCGAGATACTGCCTTAATGACTGCATTGCGCATTTTCTGGAAGTTAGGCTATGAACCGGCATCCGTGTCCATACTGTGTAAAGCAATGGAGATCAATCCTCCAAGCTTTTACGCAGCTTTTAAAAGCAAGGAAATGCTCTTTTTAGAGGCTATCACTTTCTATGAGAAACGCTACTGGACTCCTCTTTTAACTGCTTTTGAAAATTCTGACGCACCTTTAAAGCCGCTTTTAAGAGATTTCTTTAATAAAGCGGCAGCGATCCTCTTAAACCCTGAAACCCCGAGCGGTTGCATGGTAGTTTTAGCGGCAATAAACATTGCGCCTAAAGAAGAGCGGATTGCAGCAGTTGTAAAAGAACTTCGTCAACAAACCAGGGATGTCTTTGCCAGACGTCTTCAAAAGTCATTAGATAAAGGTGAACTTTATCCGAATGCCAAACTTGCATCCCTTGCCGACACGTTTAATATCATGTTGGAAGGCATGTCTATTCAGGCTAAGGATGCAATGCCGCTTAAGGACTTACAAGAAGCAGCGAAGCTTATTCCCAATCTGATAGATCCATACATCAAAGATCCTCAATGAAAAGCTCTTCGTCCTCTGTCTCTTGAAAACTCAAAGAAACAAGCAGGTCGTACCGTGTAGTCTGAGAAATCAGTGTAAGTGTAAATACCGCAGGATATTTAGGTACTCTTTTACTTTGACAGACAATACCGAATAAAGATCCACTAGCTAACCACTTTATTTTAAAAGTGGTTGCTCAATAAATGCAGTTTTGCGCACAAATGCAAAATCAATAAATTTTTTCATGCGCACACCCTATCCCTTTTGTGAGTAAATTCACAAAATTAACCTAAACTTTAAAATTAAGATAATACAGTATTTATTTTGTTAAAAATAAGTTAATTTATTGAAATATAAATATTATTTACTATAGATCATTATCTTTTAATTTAAATAAATATTAATTTTGTATACTTTTTAGTTAATTTAATGAATTTTTAACCTAAATTTAATTCCTATAATCTCCCCGTACAAACCCAAGACCACTCTTAAAGGCGCCGTTAAGAGTCGATTAAAAATTACTTGAAGGTATCAATCATGAGATTAAAGTTTTTAATCGAATATAAAGCCCATTGGGGACAGGAATTATTCATTAAAATTCTCAAACCCAAAGAACTGTCAATTCCTTTAACCTGCAGTGAAGATAAAAACTGGCACGGTTTTATCGATCTTAACGACGACGCTTTTTCTTTTATTGAATATATCTATGAAGTTAAAGCTAAAAACCGGATTGTAAGAAGCGAAGGACTGCGTTTTAGCCATAAGCTCTCTTTAAATATTGAAGACAAAGAAGCTGTAGTTGTCGACAGCTGGAGAGATAAGCTTAATGACTCTTTTTTATATACGGATGCTTTTAACAGTAAAAACGCTGTCTCTCCTGCAAACACTTTAAAACAATCTTTGAATTTACGCGCTTGGTGTCATCTTGACAATAACAGCGCCTTATTTATCACCGGAGACTGTAAAGCTCTTGGCAATTGGGATCCGCAAAAAGGCGTGGAACTCGTGCAGATAATGCCGAATTTCTTTAGCGCATCATTAGATAAAGACGATCTTCCTTCTTATTTTGAGTATAAATTTGCCGCAATTAATAAAGATAACGGTGAAATATTTTGGGAAATAGGTGCAAACCGTAATGCTTCCTTACAAAAGGGCATTTGCGAATATCCTCCTGAAAGTGAAGTTAAACTCTATCCTTTCTCCCACAAAATTGCCGGCACGGCTATTCCCGTATTTTCGCTAAAAAGCAGCGGCAGCTTCGGTGTCGGGGACTTCGGCGACCTGAAATTGTTTATTGACTGGGCCATACAAACCGGACAAAAGCTCGTTCAAATTCTGCCGATTAATGACACAACAATTACCGGAACTTGGACTGATTCTTATCCTTACAACAGTATCTCTATCTACGCCTTCCATCCTATGTATATAGATTTAAGGCAGGTAGGCGAGCTTAAAAACACAAAATTAAACAACCGCTTTAAAAAATTGCAAAACAAGCTCAATGCTCTTGATACTATTGACTATGAAGCCGTAAATAAAGCCAAACGTGAATATTTACGCTGCTCCTATGATGAGAGCGGTCTTAAGATTTTAAGCTCTTTAAAATTTAAAGAATTTTTCAAGCGCAATCAATCATGGCTTGTTCCCTATGTGGCTTTTTCATACTTAAGAGATAAATACGCTACTGCGGATTTTAAGCGCTGGAAAGAGCATAAGTACGATCCTGCTGAAATTGCGGCATTATGCGATGAAAAGTCTGAAACATATAAAGACATCGCTTTTTATTACTATATTCAGTACCTGCTGCATATTCAGTTAAGTGCCGTAAGTAATTACGCCAAAGCACACAATATTATCTTAAAAGGCGATATTCCTATCGGCATCAGCCGCAGCAGCGTTGAAGCCTGGGTGGAACCTTTTTACTTTAATATGGAAAGCCAAGCCGGAGCACCTCCCGATCCTTTTGCCAAAGACGGACAAAACTGGGGGTTCCCTACTTATAATTGGGAAAGAATGGAGCAAGACGGTTATGCCTGGTGGCTTAAGCGCTTTAATAAAATGTCCGAATATTTCGGTGCCTACCGGATTGATCATATTTTAGGCTTTTTCCGTATATGGGATATTCCGACGCATGCCGTACGCGGACTTTTAGGCAACTTCGTTCCATCTTTACCGCTTTCAGTCGAAGAAATCGAAAGCTACGGGCTTAAATTCCAGTACGATTTCATGACCCGTCCTTTTATTAATGAAGATCTGTTAAATCGTTTATTCGATGAAGACGCAGATCTGGTTAAGAAAAAATTTGTCCGTCATCTGCATCATGATATTTACGGGCTAAACGAAGAATTCTTAACCGAACGTCAGGTGCAGGCGTACTTTAAAGATAAAAACGATGCAAAAAGTCTCAAACTGCGTGACGGACTTTATTCTCTTATAAGTGACGTTTTGTTTATTCCGGATAGAAATCGGCCCAACCTTTATCACCCGCGCATCGCCGTTTTGGATGATTATATCTTCTCACGCTTACTGCCTGCTGAAAAAGAAGCGTTTACCCGTCTTTATAACGACTACTATTACAAACGCCATAATGAATTCTGGTACCAAGAGGCAATGAAAAAATTGCCGGTGCTCGTCAACTCTACCACGATGCTGACTTGCGGAGAAGATTTAGGCATGGTTCCAGACTGCGTCCCTTGGGTCATGCGCAATCTTGACATCTTAAGTCTTGAAATTGAGCGTATGCCAAAAGAGCCGGGAACTTTGTTCAACAACACAAAAACATATCCGGTTTTATCCGTATGTACCAGCGGCACCCATGATATGGCGACATTGCGCGGATGGTGGAAAGAAGATCCTGCCTTAAGCCAGTCGTACTTTAATAATGTACTGCATCATGAAGGCAAAGCTCCGCAAGAACTCTCCGGACCGCTTTGTGAAGAAATCGTCTTAAAACAGCTTCAAAGTCCTTCACTATTATGTGTATTGCCTTTGCAGGATTGGTTGTCTGTAGATGAAAATCTGCGCTGTGCCGATATTGATAAAGAACGAATCAATGTTCCGGCAATTCCCCGTTACTACTGGCGTTACCGCATGCATCTTACCTTGGAAGAATTGCTTTTAAGTACCGGATTTAATAACAAAATTTCAGCATTAATCTCCAAAGCCGGGAGGAATTAATCATGAATTCTATGCCTGATTTAAGTTTTTCAAAATTATGGAATATCAGTTTCGGATTTTTTGGAATTCAAATAGCTTATGCTCTGCAAAGTGCTAACATCAGCAGAATTTTCTCAACATTAGGTGCCGATCCGCACAGTCTTAGCTACTTTTGGATCCTTCCGCCTTTAATGGGAATCATCGTTCAGCCTATTGTCGGTATATTCAGCGACAAAACCTGGACACGCTTTGGCAGACGCATCCCTTACCTTTTTATCGGAGCCGTTGTCGCCGTATTCGTCATGTTTATGCTGCCTAATGCCGGCAGTTTCGGTATGAGCGTGCAAACCGCAATGATTTTCGGTCTTGCTTCCTTAATGTTCCTTGACACCTCCATCAATATGGCAATGCAGCCTTTTAAAATGATGGTAGGAGATATGGTAAACGAAAAGCAAAAAGGTCTTGCTTACTCGATTCAAAGCTTTTTGTGCAACGCCGGCAGCCTTGCAGGTTACTTATTCCCGTTTATCTTTGCCATGATAGGAATAAGCAACGTCGCTCCCCAAGGAGTGATCCCCGATTCGGTCATTTACTCTTTCTACATCGGCGCCGTGATTTTAATTCTGTGCGTTATTTATACAACCCTTAAAGTCAAAGAGTATCCGCCGCAAATTTATAACCTTTATCATGAAATCAAAGAGGAGGAATCTTCTCAAAAAGCAGGAATTTTAAAACTGCTTGTCAACGCTCCTACAACCTTCTGGACCGTAGGAATAATCCAATTCTTCTGCTGGATGGCCTTTATGTTCATGTGGACATACACCAACGGTTCAATTGCGCTTAACAGTTTTGACGCTCCGGTAATAAATACCGTTATTGACGGCGAGAATCGCCTTGTCCTCAACTCTCAATCGGAGGAATACCAGGAAGCTGCCAACTGGGTCGGGATCCTCTTTGCCGTACAGGCAATCGGCTCGGTATTATGGTCAACCGTCATTCCGCTGTTTAAGAAAATAACCGGTGCTTATGTTTTCAGTCTTATTTTAGGCGGCATCGGCTTTATGTCGGTATCCTATATTCACGATAAATATATGTTATTTATATCTTTCCTGCTTATAGGCTGTGCCTGGGCGGCAATGCTCGCTATCCCTTTTACTCTTCTTACCAATTCCTTAAAAGGCGGCCATTTAGGCACCTACCTCGGCTTATTCAACGGCACTATTTGTGTTCCGCAAATTGTAGCGGCATCGCTTGGCGGACTTATTCTAAAAGCCCTGACGGAAGAAGGATGTGTTGCACCTGAGGTAGAAATGCTTTTTCTTGCCGGAATATTCCTAATAATCGGAGCTCTATGCGTTTCTTTTATTAAAATTAATAAAAACTAACCGCCTGCTGCCTGTTTTTAAACAGGCAGCTGCTATAAAGACAAAGAGAATAAAATGGTTCAAACCCCAAGCAAAGATTTAAAAGAAAAAGTCCGCCACGGAACCGAAATCTTTCCTATGGCTGGATACCTTTGGCATCAAGAACCTTTTCCCGAAAGAGTCCATCTGCATTGGCATCCTGAAATTGAAATGATCCGTGTCTTGAAGGGGAGCTGCGATCTGCAGATAAATTTTACCGAGGTAAAACTTACTGCTCCGTGTATTCTCATTATTCCTGCCAATATGCTGCACGGATTGTATTTGCCTACAAACTGCAGCGAAGAAGCTCTTTTGTTTAACGCTTCCTCCGTTGCCTTGTCTTCATATGACGAAGTGGAAAATGAAATTCTTGAGTCTTTGGCAACGGGGAATATGCCGCTTCCACCGATAATCACGCTAAAAGATAAAATCTTTACCAAGATTAATGCATTAATTGAAGATGCCTTAAATTTCGTGTTCGATCAAAGTCCTGCTTCTCGGCTTAAAACCAAAGCAAGAGTGCTTGAGATCTTGTCTATTTGTTACGAAACCGGATATTTAAGCCGTAAAGAGCTTAAAATTAAAAGCCACACTAAAGATAATCAGCAAAAACTAAAACAGTTATTAACCTATATTGATAACCATTACGCAGGTCCAATTACGATCAGCGATGCCGCAGCACAAATTGAAGTTACCAATCAATATTTCTGCCGCTTCTTTAAAAAGGCAACCGGTATGAGCTTTACCGAATACTTAAATGACCTAAGGCTGCGTCATGCCGCAATCGAGCTTTCCCAAGGAACGGCCAATATTGCCGATGTTGCTTATAACAACGGTTTTGAGAACACCGGTTATTTCTTTAGAGTATTTAAAGCCAAATACCAAATAACTCCGCTGCAATACCGCAAACAATTTCAGTAACAAAAGTAAAAAAACTTAACCAAGAGATCAAGCAATTAATATCCCTTATTGCCTATTAGTCGTGCTTTAAATTTTTAAGGCTAAAACATAAATCTAAAGGATCATTTAGGTTAAATGAAGAAAAACCCAGACCTGTATAAAAATTTTTTACTTTATCATTTTTGGCTCTCACCAATAAAAATTTTACCCCGATTGGAGATTCGCATACCCACTCCATAGCCTTGTAAATCAACAATCTACCTATTCCACGATGTTGAAATTGTTTGTCTACAGCGAGTCTTCCCAACAAAACTCCCGGCTCATATCGATACGGCGTTGCTGCGTTTTCTGACTGAATAAGATACGCACTTAAAGTAAAAAGCCTAAAACCAATCCTTGTTCAACCGCAACATGGCATTTTGCTAATCCTTTTCGTTCATCTTGCTTTGCATATTTATAAAAATAATCGTTTAAAGTCTGATTACCGCAATCAAATTCTTTTCTTTTGATTTTAGGTATTTCATTTAGCGGTAACCACTCAATCACAGTACACCTCTTTTTTCTAATTCTCTTGCATTCTGGATTAGCTTTTTCATTTCGTCAGTTAACGGTTCTTTTACTTTTGCATATTCTTGAAGCCGTCTAAAATCATCTTCGGACAACTCAACTTTGTTTGCTACTTTTAAAGAGCCTACATACTCAGATCCCGACTGAATAGGATCTAATGTTAATTTAAAAGGTATACCCTTATTAATAATAAACTGTCTTAAAAGAACTTTTACGACCGTGGACAAATCCATACCCAGACCAGACGCAATATCCTGCGCAGCTTTCTTTTCTTCATTATTTATCCGTACTGAGATTAAAGAACTTTCCATTTTGTCCTCACATATCATGCTTCTAAATATATATTACACATACATTGTTAAACAATAAAGGAGATTAATATAACATTTAACATACATTAAGAATCATATATAAGTTGTCATCGTGAAAACAGGATCACTATACAATTTTTGACCGTTTACCTCTTTTAATAAGGCGCAAATAAAAAAATCTGCGCCTTAGATATTAAGACAAATGAGAAATTTTAAAGTTATTTGTTTACAGTTTTCATCGATAGTTGGGCAAAACGCTCTTTTGCCGCCTGAACGTGCCTAAAATCAACTTTTTCAAGTAAAGGATCAATGAGGAAAAAAGTTAATTTCTTTCCGTCGGCATAAAAAGACGGCTCTTTTAAATACGCAAGAAAAGGCTCATCTTCATCCAAAGTATAGCGGCGTTTTAATTTCTGCAATTTACTGTTTAGACTCATACGCTTTCTGAGCTCATCAATTCCTTGTTTAGTGGACTTTTTCATGTCAAGGACGCGAGCTACTGCATTTTGATCTAAAACGGAAGACACAAACGCCACATTACCGTCTAACTTAAACAAGGTATAGTCATCTGCTATAAGACTGCTTAAAAAAGCATACTTTTCCCCTGTTTCTCTGACGGAAAAAACCAGGGCTGCAAAAGGGACAAAATACTCATCCCCGTCATAAATCACGCAGCGTCCGTACTTTAAACGCGCGATGAAGGTTTGAAGAAAGGACGCTAAAACCATCGTTCCGTGTTTAGCGTCCTTCTTATCAATAACAGTTATCTGCATACCTAAATAACCGTTAAAATTACGCACTGTACGACAAAGAATGCGATAAGAACATAACCTATCTTATCCATCTTTCCCGGAACAACGTAGTAGCCGCTTGAATCTTTTTCAGCGATTTTCTTTTCCATAGCAAGTCTTACTACATTATTTATCGTAAGTTCACTGCCTACTAAGGTACGATTGACGCTGTGATTTTCCAAGATCTGAAAGCTCAGACCATCCTTGCCTGCAAACTGCTCTTTGAAAAGATGTGTTATGCCAAAGATTATGTGCATAAAGATTACTTTGCCAAACTTGAAATAGTGATGCAGGAAAATCTTAATTACTTTAATTAATAACAACCATTTACTGCTAAATGCTTGCTTAATAACGGCAACATTATCTGCTTGTCAGACTATCTTTACCTTGAGTTTTAATCTTGTTGACTGTAGCATACAGTAAGCACCATCAGCATTTAGCAACAAAATGAAAAAGATTATTTGGCTCTTTAATCTCTTAGCAGCAAGCCTAATATTTAGCGCCTGCAGCCAAACAGCCGGCAACACCGGTACGGTGTATGTTGTCTCCACCAACGACATGCACGCCAACGTCCTCAATTACGATAGCGGTATTGATTTAGCTTTAGTTTCAGGACTTAAACAACAATATGACGCGCTGCTTTTTGACGCAGGCGATGCTCTGCAGGGCGCTCCTCTTGCCATTTTGTCCGACGGTGACGACGTTCTTTCTTTAATGAAGACCGCAGGCTATGATGCGATGGCACTTGGCAACCATGAGTTTGACTACGGACAGGAAAAATTACTTGAGCATGCTGCAAATGCCGGTTTTTTAACTTTGTGTTCCAATGTTTTAAAAGAAAATGAAGAACTGCTTAGTTCTCTTTCCCTCTCCAATAAAGGATGTTACGCCGTTTTTGAAAAAAACGGATATAAAATCGGTGTTTTTGCTTTAACCACCAGGCAAACCTTACAATCAACCGATAATAGATTACTTTTAGGCATTAAGTTTAAAGATGAAATCGCCAGCGCCAAAGAAATACTTGATAGATTGCGTCCTTTTAACCTTGACGCCGTTATTTTGCTCGCGCACTTAGGCTGCGATGATGCCCCGTGCACATCAGAAGAACTGGCACAGGCGCTTACAGGAAAATACCAAGATGAACTAGATCTCATCATTGACGGTCACAGTCATCAGGAATATGTAAAGAAAGTAAACGGCGTTACCATTTCCCAAACCGGCAGCCGGCTTAATAAAGTGGGTCTAAATACGCTTAACTTTAATGATCAAAAATCTGCGCCGCAAGTAACTGCTGCATTATTGTCTTATGAAGATCTTATAGACATGAAAATTGTGCCTGACGGTAAAACCAAAGATCTTGAACAACAATTACAACAAAAACAAAGTAAATTTCTGCAGCAGGAAATTGCCTCCTTGCCCTTTACACTGTATGGCGGCGAGCAATACGGGATCGATTTATCACGCGTAAGCGAAACACAGGCCGGCGATCTTGCAGCCGATGCCATTATGTACGCGCTAAAGAGTAAAATACCTGCTGATTTTCTAAAGTATCCTGCTGTTGCGATTCAAAACGGCGGTAATATCAGGGTTAATCTAGGACCGGGACCTATAACTTATGCAAACACCCTATACCTTGAGCCGTTTTTAAATACTCTTATATGTAAGCTTGTAAGTCCCAAAATCTTATATGAAATGTTTGAACATTCTTATCGTTACTTAAACGATCTGACTGCTGCAGGTACTTTGCAAAACGTTAAAGAGACCGGAGGATTTTTACAGATCTCAGGATTAAAGATAATTCTTGAGCCAAACGGCAAACAAAAAGTTAAAGCGATATTTCTTGACGGAGAAAAGACCGCCCTGTCCCGTAACGACACCAAAAGACAGATTATGCTTGCCGGTAACGATTTTATTCTCTCGGGATCTGACGGCTACACCATGCTAAAGGACATACCTACGCTTACTGAATTTAGCGATGAGCAGGAAGCTCTCATATCCTACCTTAAACACCTTAAGAAGACCGACGGTTTTACGCGCTATCAAAAAACGCAACAGCGCATCACTTTCACTCCGCTGCCCAAAAACGTCAATGCTTACGTAAACATACGTAATTTTAAACAGCTAGGTAACAATCTAAAATTACATTGCAGTATTGACGGCGAAAAAATTTTCCCTTGTCAGGCAGATCAAGCCGGACTTTTGAAGCTTACACTTACACCCGGCAGTCATATTCTGAAAATCATCAATGCTGCTGATGAAATCTACCTCAACACGATTCTAGGTATCGGCATCAAAAAGAACTCGGACTTAAGTAAAATACCTGTTGTGGACTTAATTAACTAAAAAGGAAAAAGCATGCGCCGCAAAGATCGTGAAATTACCGACACAAATGAAATCATCAAGATCGTTTCAGAGTGCGATGTTCTGCATCTTGGGATGTGCGATAACGGTAAGCCCTATGTGGTACCGGTAAATTTCGGATTCACATATGAAAACGAAACATTCACCTTTTACATTCACGGCGCGGCAAGCGGCAAGAAAATCGATATTTTAAAAAACAGTCCGCAAGTTTTTTTACAATTAGACTGCAGACATGAGGTTATTTTAGGATCGCAGCAAAAGCCATGCGCCTTCAGCTTTGCTTATGCAAGCATCATGGCTGAAAGCCGCGCACAATTTATTGAAGATCCTGAGGAAAAAAGAGCTACCTTAAACATCATCATAAAACATTGTGCTAAAACAGAAGACAATTTTACCTTTCCGTCGCCGATGCTCAAGAAAACCTGCGTTATTGCCTTTAAAGCAGAAAATCTTAGCGCCAAAGCACACAGTATTAACTAAATTGGTCTTTACCCCACCAATTTGGAATCAATGTACCTAAGGCAACTGCAGCCCTACTTTCATAGTCAATCAAAACTTCGATATTGGGACTGTCTTTTGACAGCTGCATCATTAGCTCACGACACGATCCGCAGGGCATGATGATCTCACCGTCGGCTTTTAAAGCCAAAATTTTAGTGATCTCGCTTTCACCATTGGTTATCATGGTACTAATTGCATTTCGTTCAGCACACATGCCAAGAGAGCATGCCGTATCAATGCAAACACCAGTATAAATATTTCCCTTTACCGTCATTAAGGCTGCAGCAACCGGACCTGCAACAATAAAGGGCGAAGCATCGCGCTTTGTCTGAATGCTTCTTGCGGCAAAATAAAGCCGATCCCAAGAACTGTCATACCAAGCTAAAGCCTTTTGTTCATGCTCTTTAACAAAGTTATCTTTACCGTCACAATAACCGTTAATATCGTAAGGAAACTTATCTGCCAGATCTTTTTTTAGTTTTGCATATTCAGTGCAAACATCTTTATGGGTACGCAAATAATCCCTAAAGGCTAAATGTCTTATAATTTCATCTAAATTGTCATGTTTAAAAACATGAATTTGATGGGTCCGTTCATCTCCGCCTTTTCTTAAATAGCGCCTGCCTTTAATTCCGAACTCACCTAAATATTCATAACCGAGGTTTTCAAATTCTGTTTGTTTAGCATCAACCAAAGACAAATCACGAACTACAACCAAAATATCAATTATCGGTTTTGCATCCAAACTCTTAACTGAGGTACTGCCGATATGAAAAACGCCAAAACAATCATTTTTTAAAATTGCTTCTATCTTTTGTTTTTCATCCTTAAACTTCAAGTTCCAAACAGGATCATAAGAAACTACTGTAATGTGCTGCGGCATTGATACCCCTAATCCTTAACAAAAAGTACAAGCAGCGTCCATGAAAGACACCTTTAGCGACTTTACTTTAGCAAAGAGAAAAAATCATTTATAAGTGCAATTTTCAAATGAGCTTTTGAGCAACTAAAAATTGAACCTGCAAGCAACACCGTAAACAACACGAATCTCTACAATGCCTTTATAGTTAAAGATAATCAGATAAATAAGGAAGCAATATGGACAAAAAATTAGCTGTTATAGTCGGGGTCGGACCGTTGCTCGGAAAGCATTTAGGCCTTGAATTTGCCTCACTCGGTTTTGACGTAGTATTAATTGCACGTAATGAAGTTTCACTAAAAAGGTTTAAACAAGAGTTTGATGAACGTAAATATAACGCTTACATCTATACGGCCGACTGCTCGGATTTTTTAAGTCTGGATAAAACCTTTGACTTAATTGTAAAAGAGCACGGAATTCCTAATGTCTTTATTTATAACACCGGAATTACTACCGCCGATCCTCAGCATTTAACATCAACCGATCTTGAAAGACATTTCAGGGTCGATACTGCAGCTGCCTATCATTTGTCAGCAAAACTGATTAACGATCCTAGGTTTAAGGCAATTCACGGAACCTTACTCTTTACAGGCGGTGGACTTGCTACAGCACCAAGTGCTCAATACCTTCCTTTATCTATGGATAAAGCAGCTTTACGCGCTATGGCTTATGCCCTTAATGAAAGCTTAAAGAAAGACGGGATCTATGTCGGAACCGTCACCGTTTGTGATGTCATAGGTAAAAATAGTTATTACGCACCTGAAAATATTGCCCGTGATTTCTACAAGCTCTATGAAACCCGTTCTCAAGTTGAAATAGTTCATTAATTTATAAGGACACAAATATGCAAAAACGTAAAATCGGAAATCTTGAGGTCTCTGCTATCGGCATGGGCTGTATGGGATTCACTCATGCATATGGCGAAGGCCCTGAAGAAAAAGAAGCCATTGCTCTTGTTCACGAAGCTTTTGATTTAGGCTGTAATTTTTTTGATATGTCACAAATGTATTCGTATTTTAAAAACGAGGAATTCGTCGGAAAAGCTTTAAAAAATTTACCAAGAGACCAAGTAGTAATTTCAGATAAATTTTGGCCCAGCAAATTACCAGGAGAAGATTTTCCAGATGACAAATTAAGCGAAAAAGGCTTGAGAACAACTTTAGAAAAATCATTAAAACTATTGCAAACCGACTATATAGACATTTATACCGAGCATCAAATGGCAAGTGACAGCCTTGAAGAAGTTGCCTATATCATGGGGAAATTTATTCAGGAAGGAAAAATTCGTGCATGGGGCTTATCTTCACCTACGGCTGAAGAAATTAAAACTGCTCATGCCGTGACGCCGCTTGCTGCCGTTCAAAGCGAATACTCCATTATGGAGCGCAAGTGGGAACAGGACGTAATCCCCTTATGTAGAGAATTAAATATTGGGTTTGTAGCTTTCTCACCGATGGCCAACGGATTTTTGTCTGGGAAATATACTCCCGGGGCAAAATATGAAGGAGATGACGTAAGACGATTCATTTCAAGATTTGATCCGAAAATCATGCAGGCAAATCAGGTCGTTCTCAATTTAATTGAAAAAATCGCACAAGAAAAAGGCTGTACCAAAGCACAAGTAAGTTTAAGTTTCGTTTTAAAAGGCGGAGAGTTCATTGTGCCGATTCCCGGAATGCGTTCTAGTGATCGCGTAAAAGAAAATTTAGGAGCTGTTGATTTTCCTTTAACCGACTCTGAATATAAGAATCTTAAAGAGGCATTAAGTCATATAGAAATTTTAGGAAGCCGCAGCGGTCTTGATATTAAAAAATTAGGCACAGTCCCAGAAAACGTATCAGTTTAACTTTGTAATTATTAAAATAATGAGACTAAAACTCTACATTTAAGAGTCAATAAAAGGAGGAAGCAGTTATGCTTGAAGGATCAACTGCCATAAATTATTCAGGTATTGTATTTAGCTGCTTCCTTTTAGAAGATTACTTATTTGAAAACCGACTTGACACATCATCCCTCGTCTACAATTATTCGGGAGTAATCGACATTGAATATGACAAAAGAAAAGTCTCGGTTCCTGAAAAAAGCTTTGTTTTCTTACAACGCACCCACAAAGTAAAGATTTTAAAACATGCAGCAGAAAATCACCCGTACAAAGCAATAAGCATCCGCTTTGAGCGTAAATTTCTGCGTAAATACTTATCACTACTTGATGCAAAGAAGTTTCCCAAAGGCATAAAACCTTTTAATGAAGCGGCAATAATACTAAAACCTACGGCAGAACTAAAAAGTATATTTTCCGCACTGCTTCCTTATACTGAAAGCACCAGCATCCCGCGAGAACGTGTCATAAATAATCTAAGAAATGAAGCTATCGAGACCTTACTGCTTACGGACAATAGATTTTATCCGAGTCTTTTTGATTTCAGTTCACCGTACAAAATCGATCTTCTATCTTTTATGGAAAACAATTTTTCCGAAGATCTTTCAATTAAAGAGTTCGCTAATTACACCGCAAGATCGCTTTCTACATTCAAACGCGATTTTGCCAAAATTAGTGAAACAACACCTGAAAGATGGCTCATGGAAAAACGCTTGGAAAAGGCCTACGATCTTTTAGCAAAAAAAGAATATCCTCCTTCAAAAGTTTACTTGGAAGTAGGATTTAAAAACCGCACACATTTTGCAAAGGCTTTTAAAGATCGCTTCGGAAAAACACCAAGCGCAGTAATGAATCAATTGAAATAATTGTTAAATGTAGTGCACAGAAACAAAAAAAGCAGCTATTAAGCTGCTTTCTTTATTGATTTATATTGTCGTGAAGTGGCGGAACGGACGGGAATCGAACCCGCGACC
>NZ_GL830955.1 GCF_000188195.1 Succinatimonas hippei YIT 12066 | reverse complement strand
GGATCTTCGGCCTTTAGGCCGGTGAGGATGTCAAAATGGAGAATTACAACAAGAAGATCTTTAATTCGTATTAAAATTAAATATTACTACACCTTGTAAACGGTGCTTTTTCTTAGAGAACGTCATAAATGGAAGAACATAACCAAAAAAATTTCGCGCCGATTCTTTCTAATTTAAAAAAAGAAATGGCCAAACAGGAAATAGACGCGATTCTTATTTCCCATGATGACGAATTTCTTTCTTTTGAATTGCAGGATGATAGTCAATATCTTGCATACATAACAGGTTTTACCGGGTCTGCCGGTTTTGCCTGCATTTATGCCCATGATTTAACTCAAAACGTTAAAGTTAAAAACGGCAAAACAAATGAAGAACAACTGTTAAGCTGCCCCAATGCGGTATTCATTGACGGGCGCTATAAAATACAGGTAACCGAACAAACTGATCCCGAAATTTTTGATACTTTCAATTTCAGCGAAGTATCACCTGCCGACTGGCTATGCGCAGTACTTGAAAGCGGTCAAAGCGTAGGCGTTGATTTAAACCGCATCAGTTATGACTACTATTTAAAATTAAAAGAGCAACTGAACCTTTTCGGCATTGAACTTAAAAAGCTTAAATACAATCTTATTGATGCCATCTGGGAGGATCGCCCCGAACACTTTTATTCAAAAGTTGAAATTTATCCTGACGAGTTCAACGGCTGTCCGAGCCTGCAAAAACGTCAAGCTTTATCTGAAGAATTAAACCGTCGCGACATTGACGCAACCGTCATCCCAGATCCGGAAAGCGTCTGCTGGCTTTTAAATATCCGCGGACGAGACAGAAAAGGGCTTCCGGTTATCAACAGCCGTGCTGTAGCTTACGCAAACGGCGCTCTTGAATGGTATGTTGATTCAAAGCACCTTGATGATGAAATACTGGCAACGCTTGAAGATCACTTCGGACACGTGGATATCTTCAGTATAGATAATTTTAATGACGTGCTTGAACGTTTGTGCAACTCTCAGGCAAAAGTTTATATCGATCCTAAAAACGCTAATGCCCATATTTTAAATTCTCTAAAAGAAGGCGGAGCTACTGTAATTGAAGGCTTAGGGTTATGCCAAATTCCTAAAGCCTGTAAAAATCCCGTAGAAATAGCAGGAGAGAGACGCGCTCACATTAAAGACGGAATAGCCATGTGCCGCTTTCTGGCTTGGCTTGATGAGCAAACGGCCCCTGAAAGCAGCAACGATATTGAAGCCTATCAAAGACGAGTTGCCGATATTGATGAAAAAATCATGGCGGATAAAGCTGAATCTTACCGTAAAATCGAAGGAGATTTTATCGAGCCTTCCTTTGATACTATTTCAGCTTTAGGCCCTAACGCCGCCATGTGCCATTACAATCATCTTACCGCAAAGCACCCGCGCGCTTTAGGCAATGACGCCATGTATTTAATCGACAGCGGCGCTCATTACATCGAAGGGACTACCGATATTACCAGAACGGTATTGGTAGGGCCTAACATCAGCGAAGAAGAAAAGCGCATGTACACTTTGGTTCTTAAATGCCATATAGCTCTTGCAACTACAATCTTCCCCAAAGGAACTACAGGACTGCAGCTTGATGCTATCGCCCGCCGAAATTTATGGGATTACGGTTTTGACTATGAACACGGTACCGGCCACGGCGTAGGACACCTTTTATCGGTACATGAAGGGCCTGAAGTCATTTCTTCACGCCAATCATTAATACCTCTTGATGTAGGCATGGTAGTATCAATCGAACCGGGATTCTACGCTGCCGGTCTATACGGAATAAGACTTGAAAATTTAGTGGTGGTTGAACAGTGTTCCGAGACCCATTTAGGTCACATGCTGCATTTTTCACCATTGACATTAGTGCCTTTTGATACAAGACTTATTTTAAGAGAAATGCTTACCAACAAAGAACGTGAATGGCTGAATAATTATCATCAGCGCGTACACCAGGTAATCAAAAATGCCGGAACCACTCTTTCGGATATGGAAGTAAACTTCTTAACCAAAGCTACGGCACGCATCTGAGAAGGATCTGACATGCTCTTTTTGAAAAAAAGTTTACACGGAACTCTATACAGTGCAACCAGGCTTCAGCAAATGCCCGTAATTGCAGTAAAAGCCGTTAATTACAACATTCTTGAAAGGCCGGCTCATTTCAGGCAGAGGATGCTTGAACTTATAGCCCAAGCCCGAAACCGGATTATGATGACGGTCTTATATCTGCAGGACGATGAGGCCGGAAGAGAAATCCTTGACGCACTTTATAAAGCGCAGGAGAAAAATCCTAAGCTTCATATCTGCATATACGTAGACTTTCATCGTGCTCAACGCGGTCTTATCGGTCAGGAGCAATCCCTCGGCAACAGTGCTCTTTACTATAAGATGGCCGAAAACAGTCCGCATCCTCCGGCAATTTACGGTGTTCCTGTAAAAAGACGCGAAATTTTCGGCGTTATGCACTTAAAAGGCTGCGTATTTGACGATACGGTTTTGTACTCGGGAGCAAGCATCAATGATGTTTACTTAGATAAAAACGGACGTTATCGTCTTGATCGCTACCACGAGATTCAGTCAAAAGAACTTGCAGATACTTTATGTTCTTATACTACTTCAGCCTTTCATATTAACTTTGCCGTACAGGACTTTTCCCAAGGAAAGGTAAAGAGCGCAAAAGAAGTAAGCGAAGAAATAAGACAACTGCAGCATCACCTGACTAAGACCCAGTACTCTTTTAAAAACAACCGTCTGCACGGTGACGAAGTCGGAATCACCCCGCTGGTCGGTTTAGGAAAAAAAGGAAACATTTTAAATAAAACCGTTTTATGGCTTTTATCAGGCGCTAAAAACAGCCTTTTTATTTGTACTCCTTATTTTAATCCCCCCAAAATTCTGCAGCAGGCGCTGGAAGCAGCTTTAATGCGCGGCGTAAAAATTACCTTAGTAGTAGGAGATAAGGTAGCGAATGATTTTTATTTAAAACCTGAAGAAAAATTCTCTCCTATAGGCGCTGTCCCGTATATTTACGAACAAAATTTGCGTGCCTTTGTCATCAAATTCCAAAACCTTATCGATCAAGGCAAGCTTAAAGTAATGCTGTGGAAGAACGGTACTAACACATATCATTTAAAAGGGATCTTCGCTGACAGAAATCTTGCTCTTATTACCGGAAATAATTTAAATCCAAGAGCATGGAGCCTTGACTTGGAAAACGGTCTTTTAGTCCACGATCCGCACCATTTGATGCAGGAAAAATTCGGACATGAGCAGCAATATATTTTAAAACACACCACTCAAATTATGTCTGAAAAGGATCTGGACGATTTCAGTCAATATCCTGAACAGGTAAGAAAACTTTTAACCAAAGTAAAACGTTTTAAAGCATCTATTTTCATCAAACAGCTGCTTTAAACCAAAGGACGGTTCTGACATGTCGTGGAAAGCCAAGCTTATTGTCTTTACCATTTGCATCTACTTCACGTCGGCAAGTTACACAATGATTGTGCCTTTCTTGCCTCTCTATCTGCTTGAACTTGGTGCAAATCAAAACAATATCGAATTTTGGACCGCGGTTATTTTTTCCGTCAGTTTTTTCGTCGGCGGAGTAATGGCCCCGTTATGGGGCAAACTTGCTGATAAAAAAGGACAAAAAAGCATGTCAGTACGATCTTCTGCCATGCTGTGCATCGCTTATCTTTGCGGCGGAATAGTCGTCTCACCGCTGCAGCTTTTAGGCATGCGCGTTCTCCAGGGCTTTGCCAACGGTTATCTTCCTTCCGTTTTGTCCCGCGTATCATCCTTCTCCCCGACTGATAAATTAGGATCATCTTTAGGTTTCATTCAATCATCCCAACTGGTAGGAACCGTAAGCGGACCTTTAATCGGCGGAGTGCTGGCGCATTTATTCGGTATGAGATCTTCATTCTTCATTGCCGGAACTTTTTTACTGATCGTTTTTCTGGTAACGGCATTCGTTCCCGGTGAAGAGATAGCTAAAAATAACGAAAAACAAAAAAAATCTTCAATCGTTAATGATTTTAAATTCACCGTCAAAGATAAAAACCTACGCGAACTTTTATCACTGTTTTTCCTTTTCTCTCTGGTCATGCTTGCAATTCAGCCGATTTTGTCGCTGTACGTCGGTGAGCTTATAGAATCACGTGAAGACATGGCTTTCTACGCCGGAATCGCCTGCTCTTTGCCTTCATTTGTAGGAGCATTCACTGCTCCTTTTTGGGGAAGTTTCGGGCAAAGACGCGGTTTTTATCTTTCCATGTCTTGTGCTTTTTTCGGTGCGGCTTTTTTCATATTTATCCAGGGATTTGCCCAATCAATCACATATCTTTTCGTGACCGGTGCCGGCATGGGACTATTTATCGTCGGTATCGTTCCGAGCATCAATGCTGCTCTTTCCCTTGCCACCACCCCGCAATTTCGCGGGCGCGGTTTCGGCATGATGACGATGGCAGGACAATTCGGATGCATGTTGGGACCGCTTTTATCCGGAGCCGTCGTTCATACTTTCTCCCTTAACGTACAATTTCATATTTCCGGCGCTTTTTTATTTTTAATGAGTTTTTATACCTTTAAGCGTCATATCCATTTAAAACGCATCCGCAGAAACAAATTTAAAAACCAAGGATAAGATCATGATTACTTCTGACGCTCAAATTAAAAATATTGATGTCAGTAATCTTAAAGGTGTCGGACCTAAGATTTCTTCAAGTCTTAACCGTCTTAAGATCTTCTCTTTATTTGATTTGATTTTTCACTTTCCTTTCCGTTATCAGGATCGAACCTACATCAGTAAAGTAAGCGATCTTACAACAGACAGCGGATCCGTTTTGTTATGTTTAAAAGTCAAAGCGGTAGAAGGCTTTGTCGGTTCTCGGGGCAAAGTATTAAAAATACTTTTTGCCGATGATACAGGAATTATTGAGGCCAGTTTTTTTAATACTTACGCAACCTTCGTCCACAACTTTACTTCAGGAAGACGCGTTCTTGCTTACGGCAGCATCAAACCCGATTATATGACCGGGCGCCCAAGCCTTGTCCATCCTGAAATTACCTTCTTACAAACGAATGAAACAGTTACTACGGAGGAATTTCTAACACCGATTTATTCTTCAACCGAGGGTCTTGGACAGGCTATTTTACGTAAAACGATAAAAACCGCTTTGGATCTTATTCAAAAAGCTCCGTTACCTGAAATTCTGCCCAAAAACTTAAATCCTTACGGAATGAGTTTATCTGATGCGATAAAAGGTGTTCATTATCCCCACCCGCAAAGCGACCATACACCGATAGTTCCGCAAAAACTGACGTCTTTTGAACGAATTTGTTATGAAGAGCTTATTGCTTATCAACTATGCTTATTATTGTTAAAAGTCAGCAACAGTTCGCACAAAGCCGCTTTAAGCGTAGCTTTCGATTCTAAACTCAGCGATGATTTTCTTCACAGTTTGCCTTTTAAACCGACTTTGGCGCAGCTTAAGGTTTTTAACGAAATACTGGAAGATTTAAATAAAGACATACCTATGGCTCGTCTGGTACACGGAGATGTCGGATCAGGCAAAACTTTAGTAGCGATTATGAGCGCACTGCAAGTAATAAAAGCAGGAGGTCAATGCGTCCTGCTCTCTCCTACCGATATTCTTGCCAGGCAGCATTTTGCCAAATGTTCATCCTTGCTAAAAGAGTTTAACGTAAACTGCTTGCTTCTAACCGCGTCAGAGCGCAAAAGCGATCGATTAAACCTACTAAAAGCAATCAGCGACGGCAGCGCCCAGTTTATCATCGGAACCCACGCAGTATTTCAGGATGACGTAATTTATAAGCATCTTGCGCTGGTAATCATTGATGAACAGCACCGTTTCGGAATTGAACAGCGCATTGCTTTACTGAATAAAGCACCGCAAGGAACATCTGCGCATCAGCTTGTAATGACGGCAACACCGATCCCCAGGACACTGCAGCTTGCCTTATATTCGGATTTGGAGGTCTCGACTATTGACGAACTTCCTCCGGGTCGGTGCCCAGTTATCACCGCCTTAATTCAAATGTCGCGCAAAGACGACGTCATAGCAAGGCTCAACGCAGTATGCAGTCGCGGTACGCAGGCATATTGGGTCTGTCCTCATATAGAAGAAGGAGAAAATGACGACGTTGCTTCGGCAAAAAGCATTTATGAAGAGATTTCACATAAACTGCCGCACCTTAAAATCGGACTTTTGCACGGACAGATGAATGCCAAACAAAAAAACATGGTTATGGAAGACTTTGCTGCAGGCAAAATAAGCATTTTGGCGGCAACAACCATTATCGAAGTCGGCGTGGATGTGCCCAACGCTACCATAATGATCATTAATAACGCCGAAAGACTGGGTCTTGCCCAGCTTCACCAGCTGCGCGGCAGAGTCGGCCGAGGATCGGCACAATCCTATTGCCTGCTTTTGCATAACGCCGATCCGGAAAATCAAATTGCGCAAAAACGTCTGCAAATCATGCGCACTTCAAACGACGGTTTTAAAATCGCCACCGAAGATCTGGCACTAAGAGGTCCTGGAGAAATTATCGGCACCAAGCAAGCGGGATTTGATACTTTTAAAGTTGCCGACGTAACGCGTGATCACCGACTCATTGAGAGTGCACGCAATAGTGCTTTATACTTAAAAGAGAACGGGATCAAAACCGCAGAAGAATTAATACGGCGCTGGTTCCCTCAATATTTAACAGCAAGAGACAATAAAAAAGATGGTAATTCCGTATCGCAGAGTTCATAAAAAAACATTACTTTCCCGTTTAATAAAATGGGCGGTAATATTTGCGATTTTTCTTGCCATAGTTTTATCCGTGCTGATTTTTTTATTTAACGGCAACAAAGTAAAAGAACCCCTAACGGATTTTATTAATAATAAACTAGGTACTGAATTTACCGTAAACTCTGTTGAATTCTCACCTTTATACCCTAATACCATAAAGCTTATCAAACCTGCATTTAACGATACGCTTAGTGCTGATGAAATCTACCTTGAAATAGATCTGAAAACCGCCTTTGCAGATAAAGTATTAGCCATACGTGATCTTTACATTAAAAATCTGCGCTTAAATCATGATGCACCGGAATTTTTACGGCAAAAACTCAGCACTTTAAAATTTGATGACATAAAGATTGCCGCTTTACGCATTGACGGCACTCCTGTGTACGGTTACGGTATAAAATCAGACAGCGCAAGGATCCGTTTATATAACATTACCTTAAATAAAGACTTAATCTATTCGGTAAAAGAAGGGAAACTATCTTTTAATAAAGGATCTTTTTTAAACCTGCCGTTTAAAAATTTGTCTTTTGCCTTTACTCATGAAGGAGATAATCTTAACCTAAAAGATTTGCATGCAGCTGTTTTAGGCGGGAGCATAGCAGGGGAAGGCAGCTATAACTTACAAAAACAAACATTTACCTTTAATCGGCTTAATCTTAACAAAATAATCATTAAAGACGGACTTAGCCCTTTTTCTTCTGTATCAATTAGCGGGAAAGAGGTTTCTTTAAATGATTGTCTTTTTACAAACCAAGAAATATTGCTGTCGGGCATCACAGGATCTGCTTCTTCTTTTTCTCTCTTGCACGGTAATATAACAGCCGATTTTAAAGGCTCTCTTGATGAAATCAGTCTTATTAAACACCGTTTAAGTCTTACCGATTCAACCGTGTCAGCAAGAGTAGGCTCTACAGAAACTGCAGGTAATATCATAGGTTCTCTTTTTGACGGAGATATTTCTTTTAATTTTAACTATCAAAATAAAGATAAAACTCTATCCGTTAACAATTTTAATTTGAAAAACAACAAAATAGAATATACATCTAATCTTGAAACGGCACTAAATGAATTTATAACCCCCCGTCAAATCTATATAGAAAGCTGTAATTTCTCCAATTTAGCTTTTATTTCCCATGTAAGCGATTTGCCTTTAAACATCCTTGACTTTAGCGGTAATATTGACAATCTTGCAATGATTAAAGGTAAAGTACAAAACCGCAAAGCCGGTATTATTAATCTTGATGTAAATTCTCTTACTTACAGTGATTTTCTATTAAACAAAATTAAACTTATCGCCACGATAAGTCCCGATCTGCTGTCATTATCGGCTCCGGAAATAAAATTCCGCAGCTCAGACGTCTCTCTGTCGGGAAGTCTTGCTTTAAAAGAAGGTCCGAGCTTTTTGCTGCTGCAAGGGAAAAACTTCAATTTAGCCGATCTTAATTCCAACCTGTCCCGAAGACTCCTAAGCGGAAGGGCTGATATCGAAGTCAATCTGCAAAGCTTCGGAAGCTTTGATAAACTAATCGAAAATACGGACGGTACCTTTTATTTAAAAAGTCCTGAAATGCTTGTTTCAAATCTCGCTCTTGATTACTTAAACGGCGGAGATGCCAAAACACGTAATTTCGCAGTCAAAGATTTATCTGCCGCTCTTTATGATAAAGACTGCGGCTTGTATGACCTCAACCTTTTAGGCAGTGTAAAGCGCGGCAATATTTACGTTTCAGGAAATTTCAATCTAAGCTCCGACAACGTTACCGCCAATTTACACATTGATTTGAGAACTATGTTAATTTCCGCTCTTTGCATTATTGAAAATAAGCTTGAAGGCAACACTACTCAAATCTCCGTAAGCAATAAACTTAACGATCCTAAAATCACTATAAAGCCGATACAGCGCGGTACGATTCGCCCCGGATTGTCAGACATAGACAAAACCGAAGAAAGCCAGAAAACTCAGGCTTTGGAACATGCCTCACAGAGTTAAGCTGTCATACATGTTTACACTGTTTTAAGAAACAGCTATATTTAAATTTGCATTCTCACTTTCGGGCATCGTTATGGAAACAAACACATCATCGACGCTAACCGTCAGAATAGAGCGACATCTTCTTGACACAATCAAAACCGCAAACCTGACCTCGGGCATGCCTATTCCCAGTGAAATACAAACCGTAAAAGATTTACAAATAAGCCGCGGAGTCGTGCGTGAAGCATATCGATCGCTTGAAAGCTTAGGCTTAATCGAAATCAAGAGCGGAAAAAGACCGGTAATTAAAGATCCTGATCCGGCAAGTCTTATTAAATTTTTAGACTTCCACCGCGATATCGGTCATTTTTCAATTGATGCAATCTTAGAGGCAGTACGAGGAATTGAACTTAGTGCCGTGCAGCTTGCTGTACAACGCGCTGATGATGATAATAGAAAAACTCTTAATAATATTTATTTAGAACTTGAAAAAAATGCGGATAAAAGCTTTGCTTTTCTTTCAGAACTGAAAAACTTCCATGAAACCGTTATTCTAATATCGGCAAACCCGATTTACCGATTGTTTTTCAGCGCACTTTATTCTCAACTAAATGCAAATCTTACTGAAGCTTTTCTTTCTTTAAGTAAAAAAGAAAAGAAAAAACTGCTTAAAATGCACAAAAACATAGTAAGCGCTTTTAATAACAAAAAATCCGCAGACAGTGCTTATGCCTTTATTGAATACGCTGATGCTTTAAAAGAAATATTGCTAAAACCAAAACATGCCGAAGAATAACGCTAAAAGCCATCAAACAGCTAAAAGACTTAAATTAAAACAAGGCGATCATTTAGTTGCCCAAAGGGTTTTGTATACCCATCACGGTTTATATATTGATGAAGGTTATGTAGCTGAATATTCTCTTGATTACGGAGTACATCTTATTTTACTTGATGAATTCATCGCAGATTCAAAATTAAGACTGCGCTGCCACGATCAAGCAAAATACTCACCGCAAGAGGCAGTGGAACGGGCCAAATCACGTCTTGGAGAATGCAGCTATAATCTTTTATTTTCAAATTGCGAACATTTTGTAAACTGGTGCATCGAAGGTAAAGAGTATAGCCGACAGGTAGATAATATTATCGGAATCTTCCCTCCGCTTGCTATGGCCTCCATGGTAAAAGAATTATCAGATAGTGCTTTTGACGTTATTTACAACAAAAAAGATCTCAAAGATGCCATCAATCAGGCAGCCGCATCTTCCAATATCAATCCTATTATCAAAACCGGAGAAATTATCGAAGACGTCAGCGGCATCAATGTACTAAATGAACTTGAACAGCAAACCGCCGCACTGAAACAAAACATTAAAAAATTTAAAAGTAAAAGAAAAAGCGAAATTTCAGACTTAAAGCAGGATATAAAAGATCTGCAAAATACTCTTATTAATGTATGGCAAAACGATGAACAGTACTGAGATCAC
>NZ_GL830954.1 GCF_000188195.1 Succinatimonas hippei YIT 12066 | reverse complement strand
CTTTACAATAAATTCCTTAAATAATAAATAGTTAACTTTATATATTAATATTTTGCAAACAATCTCAAATACAAAAAATATTGTATATAAAAATATATCCTTGAAAAAAACGTATCTGAAAATTAATGTGTTTAGTTAAAAATCAAAACAAAAGATAAAACGATATAGCTTTATTAATGTATGGATAATGCTTTGTTTTCCATTAAGCTAATTTATACAAAAAGCATCTGTAAACAAAAATTACAGACGCCATACAACTAAAAAGAGACAAAACATACTCATCTACGGAGAAAATATTCTTATTTAAGAAACAAAAATAGACGGTTGTTATCTCAATCAGTAACTTTTGCAAAAAGGAGATCTACTTCATCATCACTAAGCAGACGATATTCACCTTCTTCAAGAGAGTCATCTAACTCAAGAGATCCGATTTTAAGTCTGGTAAGTTCAATCACTTCACAACCGACGCATTCAAACAAGCGTTTAACCTCATGAAAACGCCCTTCTTTAACCTCAACCAAACCGACGTTAGCGGATTCAATTGTCAATTTGGCGCTTTTATACGGAAATTTTTCCTCAGGATGCTTGATTCCCTTTAAAAAAGCACTTACCGCTTTTTCAGGGATCGGCTTATCGGTTACGGCACGATAGAGCTTTGTGATCTCTTTTTTAGGATGAGTTATTTCATGAATAAGCTCACCGTCATCAGTAACAATCAATAATCCTGTCGTATCAATATCAAGTCTGCCGGCACAATGTAAGGTATCAGGACGCAGCTCTTCCACAAAAAGTGAGGTTACGATACGATGATTGCGATCGCGATCGGCACACACCATATCAGAGGGCTTATTCAACATATAAACACGTTTTTTAAAGCCCTCTTCATAAAGAGATATCTCATCGTCATCAATAGTAATGATACTATTTACCGGAATTTTTAAAGCCGCTTCTAAAGCGGCTTGACCGTCTACCAAGACTCGGCCTTCTTTAATAAGTGCGCTTGCCTCTTTTCGAGATAATCCCGTAAGTTTTGACACGCACTTATCAAGGCGTTCTTTTTGTACTTTATCAGACACCATATTTCCTTAAAATCAAGGTGGCATTAGTACCGCCAAAGCCGAAACTGTTGGACATCACGGTATTAATCGCAGCAGATCTTGCGGTATTGGCAACAATATCAAGTCCTTGAGCACTTTCATCTAAAGTATCGATATTAATTGAAGGTGCGATGAAACTGTTTTCCAGCATAATTAAGCTGTAAATGGCTTCATTAACGCCGGCAGCTCCCAAAGCATGACCGGTCATGGATTTAGTTGATGAAATCGGCGGAACTTTATCTTTAAAAACGGACTTAATCGCTTCAATTTCCTTAACGTCACCGACCACCGTTGAAGTACCATGAGTATTGATGTAATCAATCGGATACGGGCAGGTTCTTAAAGCCTGACGCATGCAGCGCTCAGCCCCTTCTCCGGACGGAGCTACCATGTCATAACCGTCAGAGCTGGCCCCGAAACCTACCACCTCAGCTAAAATTTTAGCGCCTCTTGCTTTAGCATGCTCTTCATCTTCAATTACCACGATGCCGCCGCCGGCTCCGATTACAAAGCCGTCGCGATTTGCGTCATACGGGCGGGATGCTTTTTCAGGGGTTGCATTATATTTACTTGACAATGCTCCCATGCCGTCAAAAAGACAAGCAATAGTCCAATCAGCGGCTTCGCCGCCTCCGGCAAAAATAATGTCATGGCGGCCGAGCATAATTTCATCGCAGGCTGCTTCTATGCAATGAGCAGAAGTAGCGCAGGCAGAGCTTACCGAATAAGAAACGCCTTTTATCTTAAAAGGCGTTGCAAGACATGCTGAAGTAGTGGAACTCATAGCCTTGGTTACGGCATAGGGGCCGATACGCTTTACGCCTTTAGTGCGCAGAATATCGGCTGAATCCACAGTAGTTTTTGTCGATCCGCCGCCTGAACCTACGATAAGGCCGGTTCTTTCATTTGAAACATCTTTTTCTTCAAGGCCTGACATCGCGATGGCTTCTTTCATTGCGATATAAGAATAAGCGGCCGCATCGCCCATAAAGCGCAAATCGCGTCTGTCTATATAATCTTTAAAATCAATATTAACCATGCCGGCGACTTGTGATCTCATACCTTTTTCGATGAAATCAGGCTCTGCTACAATTCCTGAACGACCGACCTTTAATGATTCTAAAACGGCATCTTTTCCGATACCGATGCTGGACACAATACCATAACCGGTAATAACTGCTTTACGCATAAACGTCCCTGTCCTCCGAACTCTTTTTTACATTTACATTCAAACATTATTAGAACGTCAATTCAACCGCCTAAGTTAAACTTTTTATAATTTTTTTATCGCATCTGTAAATTTTATTTTTTACGCTTTAAAAAATCTTTTTTAAGCGATATTAAAGTGAATTTTACACAAAAAAAGTTAACTCCTTTTCCTAAAAATGCTATGTACTTAGCATCTTAATTTTTCTTAATTTTTTATAATCTTGCACCAAGAGTTTTTGAACATAAAAACAATTAAACAACATAAGGTCTTTTTATGCATATCCAACATAACAAGGATTTGCATCGGTTTACTGTTGAGATTAACGGGCATACAGCTTTAGTTGATTATCAGCTTTACGACGATGCCCTTGATATTCGCAAAACATTAGTACCAAAAGAGATAAGCGGCAGAGGAATTGCAGCAGCTTTAGTCAAAGCGGCCTACGATTATGCCGTAGAACAAAAATTAAAGTGCCTTGGCACATGTTCTTACGCTGTAGTATGGCTGGAGCGTCATCCTGAGTACAACGGACAAAAAAGCACGGACTATGTCGAAGGCTCTTGCGCTATTGCCCCGCATGCTGCTAAAAAATAAACTAAAAAATTTTTCAGCCTATATAAGCCGTTCGTAAAACAGTTGTGTGCAAATTGCACACAAACCTCAAAGTGCGTTTAGAAACTTTTTATATGATGTTTCTTTTTTAAGGAAACATCTATGCTTAAAGTTTTATTACAGATACTTATCACCCTATTCTTATTAATTTGCATTTTCTCTCTTCTTTTAAATTACCTAAATGCCTGGGTAAATGTTTCATCGTCTCTACCGATTGGCATCTACCTTATAGAACATGACAAAACCGCTCCTGCAAAAGGAGATCTGGTTTTATCCTGCCTGCCAAGTCATTATGCAAATATTGCCTTTGAGCGCGGCTACTTAACATCGGGAAAATGCGAAAACAAAATAGCCCCCGTCGGTAAATATATAGCGGCAATAGAAGGCGATAGAGTACTAACTACATCTGAGGGAATTTACATAAATAAAAAACTTATACCAAATTCAAAAGCGCAAATAACGGATGCAAACAGACGAAAAATGTTTACGCAAAACATCAACAGAACACTTAGAAAAAATGAAATTTTCTTGCTTAATGAAAAAGAAAATTCCTTTGACGGCCGCTATTTCGGAATTATAAGTACAACTTATATAGTCGGTAAATTAAAACCGCTTGCCGTAATTGAAAAGTAAATACTGAAAAACCCCGGAAATCCCGGGGTTGTCTAGGAGTGCAATGAAAATTTAGAAAGTGTAACGGGCACCTACTGAGTAAGTATTTTCAGTAAGAGTTTCATAGACGAAATCATCATCGGTACCGGCATCAAAGCGAGCCTCGGCCCAAACGTTGAAGTTCGGGGATACGTCATAATTTACATAAACAGGAATTATATGAGCATCGCTATTTTTATAACGTGAAACCTGCTCATTATCCGGATCGTTATTTAACCACTGATATCCGGTACGAATTGAAACACCGCACTCAAAGCCGTAGGCTAAAACGGCCTCAACACCCTGTACTTTATAATCAAAATCGCTGTTTTCCATGGAGAAGTCGCGAATATTGTACATGGCGGCGATATAAGGACCTACGTCAACAGAGCCCCAAGACAATACGGCAGCATATTGATTGTATCTGTCGTAGGTAAGATCAGCTGTGGCATCATCCTGGAAATGAGCAGATCCGAAACCTAAGCGTACGGAAATCGGTCCGAACAACACATCAGGAGAAGAATAACCGACAGCTACAGAGTAGGAATTGTCAATATCAAGCGCTTCTTCTTCACTATACCAGGCACCTTCAACACTTTGAGCGTCCTTAGCGGTACCGTAAGTGGCGGCAAAATCAAAACCGTAACCTGACCAGGAGTACATGATCATGCCGTCACGTTTATCGCCGTCACCTAATTGACCATAGCATCCCCAATCTTCATAAACATCAGTATATGAGGTAACTCCCTGATAAACTGCATCTTCAAAACGACCTGCCTGCAATGCGCCGAATTTACCGAAATCAGCACCGACAAAAAGGTATCGTGCGTCAAAAGAGTCAGTTGTATCATTATCAGCAACATCCCACTCGGCGTTTGCAAAAGCCGCAATATTGTCAGTTAAAGGAGTACGCAGATTAAGACCTAAACGACCGCTCGTTTGAATTGAGTTATCGTAATAACTGTTTGATCCCATTGCCTCAGAGCCGTGAGTTGAATATGCAACCGCCTGAACACGGCCGTATACTTCCATACTGGTTCCGTCTTTATCATAAACAGTAGCTGCAGATGCAGCGGAAGCTGCCGCTATTGAAGCTACAGCTAAAGCTAATAATGACTTCTTCATAGTTTTTTGTCCCAAATTTAAATTGTTTTTTTAGCTATAGATAATTATAGTTGTCTATTGCTAACGCAGCTTAGTATAACACAAATGAAGTTAGCGGCAACTAAATTAGTGATTGTTATTATTACATGCTTCAAAATTGATCATTAAAAAAAGAAAAAAGACAGGACTAAAAAAGATAAACCCCGGGCTATGCCGGGGTCAGAATCAACAACTGCGATGCAGCGACAGATTAGAAGGTGTAACGAGCACCGCAGGAGTATACGTCTTCTGAAAGATCGTAGTATTTGGTAAGCTCGTCAAATTCAGAATCGGTACCAACGTCAAAGCGAGCTTCAGCCCATACGTTGAAGTTCGGGGTGACATTGTAATTTACATATACAGGAATAACCTGTCCTGAAACATCAGAGCCGTTATCCTCGTCGCTGTTAAGCCACTGATAACCGGTGCGGATAGATACGCCGTTTTCAAAACCGTAAGCAACAACGGCTTCAACGCCCTGAACAGTGTAATCATTCTCACCGATCATGCTGAAATCACGCATATTCCAAACAGCGGCAATATAAGGACCTACGTCAATAGAACCCCAAGCTAAGGAAGCTGCATAATTATCGTATTTATCAAAAGAAGTGTTAGAACCGGCATCAGACTGGAAATTAGTTGATCCGTAACCTAAGTTAACGGAAATCGGTCCGAACCATACGTCAGGGGTGGTATAACCGACGGCAAAAGCGTATGAATTGTCAATATCAAGAGTCTCACCGGCTGCCCAAGCACCTTCAACGGTTTCACCGTCTTTAGCGGTACCGTAGGTAGCCATAAAGTTGACGCCGTAACCTGACCATGAATACATGAGCATTCCGTCACGCTTATCGGCATCACCTAATTGACCCCAGCAGCCCCAATCTTCATAAACATCAGAGTACGAAGTTACATTCCAGTAGATGGCATCTTCAAAACGACCGGCCTGAAGCTTACCGTAGTTACCAAAATCAGTACCGACATAGATACGACGATTGTTAAAAGTATCAGTCTTATCGTCATCTGCAACATCCCACTCGGCATTAGCGTATGCAGCGATGCTGTCATTTAACGGAGTACGGAGGTTAAAACCTAAACGACCGCTGGTCTGAATTGAATTATCTGAGTAACTGTTCTTAGCTGCATGAGTTGAATAAGCAACAGCCTGAACTCGACCGTACATCTCAACAGAGGTACCGTCTTTATCGTAAACGACAGCAGCAGAGGTAACTGAAGACATGGCAACAGAAGCAACTGCTAAAGCTAATAATGACTTCTTCATTTTATATATCCCAAATAAAGTTTTTATTATGTGTAAAGACAAAAATCTGTCTCAAAAAAAATTTTGCATTATAGCACTCTTTTTAAGTAGATAGAAAAAGAAGAATGAAGCGCACAGAAAAGAAGCTAAAGATGAGAAATTTCACGCATTACAAAGTAAAACCCCGGCATAAGCCGGGGTCAAAATCAACAGCTGCTAAACAGCGGCTGATTAGAAGGTGTAACGAGCACCGACAGAGTAAACGTTCTCTTCGAAGTTTACACCAGTCTCATGCTTGAAGCTTTTACCGTTTACAAAATCCTTATCGTCATCGGTACCGGCATCAAAGCGTGCTTCAGCCCAAACACGGAAGTTCGGAGTAACGTTGTACATAGCGATAACCGGAATGGTCTGAGCATCAACGTCAGCACCGTTATCTGCATCGTGGTTCATCCAGTTGTAACCAGCACGGAGGGAAACACCGTTCTCAAAGCCGTAAGCTACTACAAACTCAGCGCCCTGAACTTTGTAATCTTCAGCACTATTTACCATACCGAAATCACGGAACTGATACAAAGCACCAACATACGGACCTACATTCAGAGAGCCCCAGTATAAGGAAGCTGCGAACTGATCGTAATCATCATATGATTTGGTGTTAAGAGCAAATTGAGAGGGAGCATGAGCATCATCCTGGAAATCAGTATGGGCATAACCTACGCGAACACCAATCGGTCCGAAAAGAACGTCAGGTGACTGATAACCGACGGAAATGGCATATGCATCATTGATATCAAGTTTGCCTTCTTTAGCATCAGCTATAGGAGTAGCACCATACCATGCACCATCAACCAACTGGGCATCTTTAGCAGTCTGGTAGGAAACGTTGGCGGTAAAGCCATAGCCTGACCAGGTATACATAAACATACCGTCACGCTTGTCATCGTTATCAAGCTGACCATTGCAACCGAAGTCATCAAAAATATCGGTAGGAAGGAGAACGTACTTGACGGCATCTTCAAATTTACCGGCCTTCAACTGACCGAAAACGCCGAAATCAGCACCGACCCACAAATAACGAGACTTAAAGTGATCGTCTTTACGGTCACCAGCGCGCTCACCGTTATCGGCCATTTCCCACTCAGCCTTGGCAAAAGCAGCGATGCCGTCGGTCAACTGGGTACGCATGTCTAAGCCTAAACGGCCTGAACCCTGTAAACCGGTGTCACCATAAGAGTTGCCGGTCTTGCCTGAATCCTGAGAGTAAACAACACCCTGAATACGGCCGTAAACGGCTAAAGAGGTACCGTCTTTATCATAAACGGTAGCAGCAGAAGCTGCAGAGGTAGCTGCAACTGCAACAGCAGCAACAGCCATTGCTAATAATGACTTCTTCATAATCTTATCCCATTAAAAAATTATGTACTTGAAAACAAGTCATGGCATTTTTGCCACGGACTAAATATACCATTATTTTATTCTTTCTAAGCAACTATTTTTGCCCTTTTGTAGAGCTTTCTTTTTATTAAAAATTTAAATTTCACCTAACATCTTGATTTATTTATAAAAAGCATTTTTGATAAAATTTGAAAAAATTTAAAACTGTGAGGAACTTAACATTAATAATTTACAAAAATTTCGACTAATGAAACTGTTATATAGTCATATTTACAAGATTTTAAAATGATAACTATCTGATTTAACTAAATTTTATTAAAAAAGCAAACTATATAAATGTAAATATTAAACTAATATCAATTTAGTGTTATATAAAAATTAAATATTTAAAATTGTGAGCTTTGACAGGTAAATTTAAGCTTTACTGACAAATTAACTTAATCCATTGTTAAAAGCCTATTTTTACGTTCTTTTATAAATTATCTGCATCTTAATAATGAAAATTTAAAATTATGATTATAATGTCGATAATACTGCATTTAATTGCAAAATAATCTAAATATTTATATTAAAAATTTATGGGGACTTTTTAAATTTCAAAAAAATCCCCAAGTATTTGACTTGAGGATCTTTTCTATTTTAATTTTTCAAAACTTGAAAATTATTCGGGAAGCTTAAAAATAAGTGAACCGTTGGTACCGCCGAAGCCGAAGCTGTTGGTCAATGCGTACTCAAAATCATGTTTCTGAGCCACATTAGGTACCAAGTTGAAATCACCCACTTCAGGATCGGGATTTTCAAGATTGATTGTCGGAGGACAAATCTGATCGTGCAGTGCCATAACGGTAATTACAGCTTCAATTGCACCTGCTGCACCTAAAAGGTGTCCGGTCATGGATTTGGTAGAGCTCATGCAAGTGGTCTTGGGTGCATCGCCGAAAATTGCTTTAACCGCGCGCAGCTCGGACAAATCACCGATATGAGTTGAAGTACCGTGAGCATTAATATAGCCGATCTGTTCGGGCTTAATACCGGCATCACGTATGGCATTTTCCATGGAAAGACGGGCACCGGAGCCGTCTTCTGCGGTTGCAGTCATGTGATAAGCATCGCCGCTCATGCCGAAACCGACCAGTTCAGCATAAATCTTAGCTCCGCGGGCTTTAGCGTGTTCATACTCTTCGAGCACGAGAATACCGGAGCCGTCACCTAAAACGAATCCGTCGCGATCTTGATCCCAAGGACGGGAAGCCTTTTCCGGCTCATCATTGCGGGTAGATAATGCCTTTAGAGCACTGAATCCGCCGATACCCATCTGGGTAGAAGCTTTTTCAGATCCGCCGCAAACCATTGCATCAGCGTCACCGCAGGCAATAAGGCGTGCGGACAAGCCGATAGCGTGAGTGCCGGACGCACAGGCGGTTACGGTTGCAAGGTTAGGACCGCGCAAACCTTTTAAAATTGATAAGTGTCCCGACACCATGTTAATAATGGTGGAAGGAACGAAGAACGGGCTGATGCCGCGTGGTCCCTTATGAACCAAAGCAGTGATATTCTGCTCGATTAAACCGAGACCGCCGATACCGGAGCCTACCATTGCACCGATGCGGGTAGCGTTCTCCGGGGTTACTTCCAAACCGGAGTCTGCCAATGCCATCAAGCCGGCAGCAATACCGTATTGAATGAACAAGTCCATCTTGCGTTCATCTTTACGGGTAATACCCCACTGCTCGGGATTGAAATTCTTGACCAGACCAGCGATTTTAACTGAAAAGGCGCTGGTGTCGAAATGCTCAATGGTAGAGATGCCGCTCTTACCGGCAAGGAGGGACTGCCAAGATTCTTCAGCCGTACCGCCCACCGGACTTAACATACCCAGACCGGTAACTACAACCCTGCGCTTTTGCACCGTAGATGCCTCCAAAAACAAAAAATATGAAATTCAATACGAAAACGGAGATGACTAAGCATCTCCATCATTTCTATCTTCGACTCAGCTTTGCCGAGCCTGACATGCAAACGGCGGGTTATCCCGCCGCAGCTAATTATTTATCCTGATGGCTCTTGATGTAGTCAATTGCAGCCTGAACGGTATTGATCTTCTCTGCGTCCTCATCAGGGATTTCAGTCTCGAACTCTTCTTCAAGAGCCATTACGAGCTCTACAGTATCCAATGAATCGGCACCCAGATCATCAACGAAGGAGGCCTCAGGTACGACATCTTCCGGCTTAACGCCTAACATGTCAACGATAATCTTCTTTACGCGATCTTCAATATTGCTATTGCTCATTTCTTTTTGTTCAGTCTGCTGCGCAGATCCGTCCTATGTTAGAAGAGGTTGCCCGACCCAATGCCGGAAACCAAAATGATGAAGCGATTATATATGTTTTATTTAAATTTTGGTAGTCTAAATAGCTAAATTTACTCATTAAAACCACCAAAACAAAAAATAAATCACAATTTTAAAATTTTAGGCGCAGTGTAAACCGCCGTTAACATCAATGGTTGCACCGGTAATGTACGAGGCCATATCTGATGCTAAAAAGACAACGGCACCTGCGATATCTGCAACCTGTCCTGCTCTTTTAAGCGGAATACCGTTAATCCAGGCTTTTAATTGATCTTCTTTTAAGACCGCGGTCATATCGGTTTCAATAAAGCCGGGAGCTACACAGTTAACGGTAATGCCGCGCGGAGCCACTTCTTTGGCAAGAGAGCGGCTAAAACCGATAAGACCTGCTTTGGCTGCAGCGTAGTTACACTGACCGGCGTTGCCGATCTCACCTGTGATTGATGAAATATTGATGATTCTGCCGCTGCGCTTTTTCATCATGGGGCTTACGCAGGCACGGCACAGACGGGCTGCCGACGACAAGTTGCAGGTAATGACGGCATCCCAATCTTCATCCTTCATACGCATGAAAAGACCGTCGCGGGTAATACCGGCGTTATTCACGAGGATATCAGGAGCCCCGTATTTTTCAGATACGGCGGCAAATAAGGCATCAATGCTACCTTCTTCTAAAGCATTTAATACAAAGCCTGCGCCCTTGCCGTTTAAATATTCGGTAATGGCATCGGCACCTTTTTGCGAGGTTGCAGTTCCGCATACAGTTGCCCCCAAGGAAGCAAAAGCTTCGGCAATGCCTTTACCGATACCGCGGGAGGCACCGGTTACCAAAACGACTTTACCGGAAAAATCAAGTGAAAACATAGTTATTCCTTATGCTCAAATATTATTTAATAAGCTCGATTGCTTTATTAAGAGAATCTTCATCACAGATATTGGCAAGATCAAGAGATTTGTCAATTTTACGGTTAAGCCCGCACAGAACTTTGCCGGGACCGCATTCAATTAAAGCGCTGACACCGTCAGACTGCATAGCCTTGACGCACTCTACCCAGCGAACCGGTCCTACAAGCTGCAAAATAAGAGCTTTGACGATTTCATCTTTTGCAGTTAAAGGCTTAGCGTAAGCGTTGCAGTAAACGGGAATTGCCGCATCCTTTAAAGTAATTGACGACAATGCTTCCTTAAGCTTATCGGCAGCGCTTTGCATCATCGGACAATGAGATGGAGCAGAAACTGCAAGAGGAACTACGCGCTTGGCTCCGTTTTCGGCAAAGAATTTTGCAGCGCGATCGACTGCCTCCTTGGCTCCTGAAATAACAACCTGACCAGGAGTATTGAAATTGGCCGCCCACACGGCATCACCGTCTTGAGATACTGCCTTGCAGCCGTCAATTACAACTTCATCGGCAAGGCCTAAAACGGCTGCCATTGCCCCCTTGCCCTGCGGTACGGCTGCCTGCATGGCCTGACCGCGCAAACGCACCAGGCGCAGAGCATCGGCAAAATCCAAGGCACCTGCGGCAACTAATGCGCTGTATTCGCCTAAAGAATGACCTGCGACGGCGGCAGGCACTGCATCGATACGAGATTTTAATGCTCTTAATGCGGCAACGGATGCAGCCAGAATAGCCGGCTGAGTAACTTCAGTCTTGTTGAGCTCTTCAGCCGGGCCTTCTAAAGAAATCTTTTTTAAATCATATGAAAGAGCATCATTTGCTTCTTCGTAAGTACGTTTAACTTCAGGATCTTCAATAAAGGAAGCGAACATTCCGACGCTTTGCGAACCTTGACCCGGAAAAACGACTGCGAATTTTTTCATAACGTTAAAACTCCATTAAAAGCCCTAAGGCTGAAAATAAAAATCAGTAATGAACCAATGCCGAGCCCCAAACGAAGCCGCCGCCGAAAGACTCCAAAAGCAACATATCGCCGCGCTTGATGCGACCGGAGCGAACCCCTTCGTCAAGAGCCAAAGGTACTGACGCTGCCGAAGTGTTTCCCTGCTTATCCAAAGTAACGATTACCTGCGACATATCCATCTTAAGCTTACGGGCCGTAGCCGCGATAATACGTAAATTAGCCTGATGCGGCACTAAAAAGTCCAGCTCCTCATACGAAACTCCGGCTGCCTCTAAAGTATCGGTCACTAAAGAAGAAAGAACGCCTACCGCACGTTTAAATACTTCATTACCCTTCATGTACAGATATTCATCATGAGAGTTATTGCGGATAGGATAAGGAAGACGCAGCAAATCTCCCGATTTAGGATCGGAGGAAAGCTTGATTGCCAAAGTCCCGGGCTCGTCAGATGCACCCAGTACGCAGGCTCCGGCACCGTCACCGAATAAAATAATCGTAGTGCGATCGGTAGGATCACAGGTACGGGACACCAAGTCAGAGCCTACAATCAATACTTTTTTGGCCTGGCCCGAAAGGATCATACCGTGAGCCACACCGTAAGCGTAGCTAAACCCTGAGCATGCGGCAGCCAAATCAAACGCGGCCGCCTTTTCGATTCCTAGTTTTAAAGCAATTTCACAAGCGGCTGAAGGGAATGCATAAGTTGCGCTGGTGGTAGCACAAATAACAGCATCAATTTCGCTCGGATCGACATTTGCCGCTTCAAGAGCATTTTTACCGGCAATAGCTCCCATTGATGCAGCCGTTTCATCAGGTGCTGCAATTCGACGTTCTCGGATACCGGTTCTTTCAATGATCCACTCATCCGAAGTTTCAACCATCCGCTCCAAATCAGCGTTAGTCCGTATTGTTTGCGGTAAATATCCGCCGGTACCTAGAATTTTGGTATACAAAGCATCACCACTTAAATTTTCGCCCGCAGGCAGAATTTTAAAGTCGACGAAACTTCTTTTTAAGAAGACTCATCCTGCTTCATGCGGCATGTTATACCGCAAGTTAAAAAGAACCTTCTTATAAAAGCGCTTGTGCTTTTAGATAAGTCCTTTTTACATAAAGCCGTAACCTTAATTTCTTAAAACATAAAGATTATGGCTAAAACCACTTAATTTTTAAGTATAACATGACGCGTTAAGCCATGCTAAACAAAAGAAAAGCAAGACCCGGATTTCCCTGAAAAGATTCAGAGTTAAGTCTTGCTTTTAAGATTAAAAGTTAACGTTTAGAAACCGTGCGCTCCAACTCTTCTTTCATTAATTCGTATAAATCGCACTGCGCGGCTTTTGCTGCTTCAACCATAGCAACAGCCAAGGCTTCATCACCTGCCGACGCATGGCTTTTAACCGCAATACCGTTAACACCGAGTAAAAGCGAACCGTTATACTGCCAAGGAGTAAGCCAGTCAGGACAGGCAAGTTTAGCAAAAAAGCGCTTAATTCCTGATGATTTGGCAAAAATCGAAGCAACTCCCTCTGCTGCCTTTAACGCGACATTACCGGTAAAACCGTCAGTCACAATAACATCGCAGTCACCGCAGAAAATACGATTGGCTTCAACAAAACCTTCAAACAATAAATTATGATCGGCTCTAATTAATTCTTTTGCTTCCTGAATAAGACGATTGCCCTTTCCGGCTTCGGTACCGACATTTAAAACCGCAATTCGCGGATCGCTTATTCCCTGATAAAGCTTGGCCGCGGCATTGCCTAAAATAGCAAAATCGTACAAATCCTCGGCACTTGATGAAGCGTTAGCTCCTAAATCAAGCATTAAAGTAAAATGATTGGGGCCTGACGGCATCCGCGCACACAAGGCAGGGCGCACACGCCCTATCGTGCCTAGAATATGGCGGCACAAAACCACAAAAGGTCCGGTTCCGCCGCCTGAAACAACGGCATGAGCTTCACCGTTTTTAACCGCCTCAACGGCAAGCCTCATCGCAGATTTACGATAACCTGACAATACCTCTTTAGGATCTTCATCCTGGGGAATATTCTGGGAAGCTAAGCGAAACTCGTAACGTTTGGCATCAACGCCGGCTTTAGCTAAAGCTGAAGATAAATCAGAGGGCCCGAAAATAATTAATTTAAGCGAAGGATATAAAGCCAAAGCGAACCTCACGGCATTTACCACGGGTAAAAAACCGCGATCGCCGCCGGTTCCGTCTATAGCTACAACTATTTCTTTTTGCTTCGTCATGTACGTTAACGGGGCGTCAGGTAAACCTGACACCCCGTTTTCCTATTCAGTGAAATCGATTATTCTGCGTCTTTAACGTCAATAACCTTAACACCGCGATAGTAACCGCTCTCGGTTACATGGTGACGAAGATGAACTTCATCGGTTACCTTATCGACGGACAACTGACGGGCAGATAATGCGTCATGGGTACGACGCTTGTCACGACGTGAACGGGACTGGTGGTTCTGCTGAACGGCCATTTTTGTCTCCTAAGTTAATATAATACGGCGGAGATGTCTTTACCCCGCTTCTAAAACTTCAATCCTGACAACCACTAAAGTGGTTCTGATCGCAATATTATACGTGGTTTTTTCACTCTTTACAAGACATAAGTCCACGTCGTTGCGAAAACTTTAACCTTTTAAATCTTAATACCGCCTATTTTGTCATTAAAACGGCAGTGACTTAAAAGCGCAAGAATTCTACTGTTATTAAATGCGAATTAAAAGATCTTTTTACAAAAAATATGGCGACAACTTCATGTGAAGATTATCACAA
>NZ_GL830953.1 GCF_000188195.1 Succinatimonas hippei YIT 12066 | reverse complement strand
TTATACTATATTTAAATTACGGCGATCCGGGATAGACTCAATTCTCAAAAATAGAACGTCCTACAAAAGGCAGTAAAACAGGATCAATAGCAATAATAAAGTATTTCTAAGCCAGCTCGTGCATAATGGCATCAGATCCTTTTGAACTTAATAATTGTCAATTTTCAGTATAAAGTTCTTGAGGAAATTTTTAAAAGGGAAAATCCCGGAAAAAAAGCTATAAGGACAATCTGTAATAAGTCATTTATAGTTTATAATAATCAACTTCGCATAATTTATATTATGTTAAATTTAAAGCGTAACTCAAAAAGTATTTGTAAAATACAATTCATCTTGTACAAAAACTTATCTATTCATGTCGTTAAAAATATAATGCGTACTTCTGCCGCCGTGTTTACTTTTTACTAGAATTTTGTGAGAAATTAGATCATTAATATCATTTAATGCGGTATCTTGTGAACACTTGTTGAGCTTAGCCCATTTTTGGGTGGTTAAATTTCCTTTAAAACCTTCAAATAGCATATTTATCATCTTTTGTTGGCGTTCATTAAAATTGACGTTTTGATGATAATTCCAGAAATGCGTTTTCTGTAAAATTACCTGCAACTTTAAAAAAGCAGTATCCAAAGCTGTGTCAAAACAATTAATGAACCATAACAGCCAATCAGTGATATCACCGTTTCCTTTCTGTGTTTTTTCCAATATTTCATAATACAACTTTTGATTTTTTTTAATTTCAACAGACATACTGTAAAATCTACGCGATGTTTTTTCTGTTCGAGCAAATAACATATCTGTTAGCGCTCTTGCGATTCTGCCATTGCCGTCATCAAACGGATGAATCGTTAAAAATCTTAGATGTGCAATAGCTGCTTTAATGATTCCATCAAGCTCATCTGAATTATTGAACCATTCAATAAATTCTTTCATTTCAAAAGCAATTTTGTTTGGTTCAACGGCTTTAAAATGAACTTTTTCATTGCCTATTTGGCCGGAGACAACCTGCATTTCTCTAGAGCGATATTGCCCTACTTCAATCTTGTAAAGCCCACTATAGCCGTAGGGAAACAGCACTCTATGCCAGCTAAAAAGTCTTTCTTCAGTTAACGGTGTATTATAGTTTTGTGTTGCATCAAGCAACATTTCAACAATGCCATCAATATGATGCGATGATGGAACAAGTCCAGCCGTATCAATACCAAGCTTGTTAGCAATAGAAGATCTTACTTCTTTTAAGTTTAAGGACTCACCTTCTATTGCTGATGAATGTACGATCTCAGACGACAAGTGCTCAAGTAAAGACTGATTTTGAAAATCAAAGCCTAATTGAGACATCTTGCCAAGTAAGAGTCCTTCTTTTTCTCGTATATTTCCTAATTTTTTTATTAATTCATCGGTGTTATATGAAAATTCCCACCATTTTTCTTTTTCATGTATATACATAATCAATCCTTTTCTATTATTTTAGTTAATTTTCGGAGAAAAAGAATATATTCACCGAAAATTTTTCGGTGAATAAGTTAAAACACGTCCGATTACTGTTAAGTTTTTTTATTAAAGGATATCATCTTCAAAATTTATTTTTTAAGCTATAAATCAATATGTTACACAACATTGTTTTTATCTTTGTTTAAACTCTATCTATTAATTTCTTATTTTTGTTATTTGCAGAAACGTAGAATAAGTTAAGACAACAAAATAGGTGTTAATGCTAGACTTAGTTTTTTCAAAGGTTGTTCTAAGAAGTCGAATTTTTCAGCTGCGGTATTAAAATAACTGTAGAAAACGTATTTAAGGAGAACATCATGCGTTTATTTACTCCTGTTATTTTTTCATCTATTCTGTTTGTTGTTGGATGTGCCGGCAATTCAACAGTATCGCGGACAGCTGACATAAATAAATATCAATATGTTGTTCTACCAAATGTATTGTCATATAACGGCGACCCAGAACTAATGGATCTTGAAGTGCAGATTTACGATGCTCTTGAGTTAACAAGACTTACGGTGATAGGAGAAAAAGAAATATACAGCTTGACTGAAGACCAGAAGCAGCTTCTTCTCTTGGCTCGTTTTTCTGCCAGACAGAATTCAGATTATTCGCGCATAAGTGTTAATTTCACAGATTATGTAACAGGTCGTCCGGTAGCCTCTTGTTATGGCGCCTATGCTCTCGGTTTTGACGAATCAGGAGATCTTGATGGCGCTATGGTTAAGGTATCTGAGGAAATAAACAAATTATTTTAATTTCTTTAGTCGTTTACCATATAACCACATTCTGCTCTGTATCAAGATCGTAATGTTTTGCCTTATCGACTTTTTAAAGTTGTAGCAGTTGCATTGCGTAAACATCAGAATTGACTATTTTTACAGAATCATTTTCAAATATAAAGGCGATGCGATTAACTGTTAGGCAGTCCAAAAATTCATGAACATTCTTAGGCATTTTAGTTGTCCCTTGGTTATAACTAAGGTGTTATCAATGAATGTTTTTATAAACATGAATGTTTGCTTGAAGATTTAAAAACTGGAAATTCAATATTTTTCGTAAATATTGCAAATATCGCAAATTAATACTTGTTAAGTATTTAATTTGCTGAAATGTAGCAGTGGTGACAGCTGTGTTTATAACTCTTGTTCAACATGAAATATGTCTGCAGAGCTAGAAGAGGATGAATTCAAATTTTTAAAACTTTGATTTATCCTTTATCTGCTTTCAGTGTCCATTTAGGCTATTATTGTTTTACATTACTCATTGCGACAAAATAGCAAGAGGTCTTTTATGAATCGTTTACTTTTAATTGTCGATCCTCAAATTGATTTTATAAGTGGCTCTTTACCTGTTCCGGATGCTGCTGCAAAGATGGATTTGCTTGCTGACTACATTAAAAATAACAATGGAAAATATGTACTTAAATTGGTAACGACCGATTGGCATCCGTATGATCATTGCTCTTTTAAAGAAAATGGCGGTGAATGGCCGAAGCACTGCGTTCATGACAGTGTCGGCGCTGCAGTTTATCAGGCGCTGCTTGATGCATTGTATTCAACTGAAGGTGATGTAGAAGTATTACGCAAAGGTACCAATAAAGATACAGAAGAATACTCTATTTTTAAAAATTCTCAGTCAGCCGCAATAATTGAAGAACTAATCAAAAAGCATGAAATAAAACAGATCGATATCTGCGGAATAGCTGGTGATATTTGTGTACTCAATACCTTAAAAGACGGTGTTGTGCTCTACGGAAAAGAAATGTTTAACGTATTAGAGGACTATTCTCCTTCTTTAGATAGCGGAAAAGCTCTAAAACAAGCTATTGAGCAATTAAACTAAGATCTTTTAGAGATTTAGTCGACCTATGAAAACAATTCGTTTGCTGTATCCTGATTTTGTCAGCGGTAATTTGGATGAATACTATTTAGGTGCACGGTTGATGGCACAAATCGTACCGGAAAATCAAAATCAACCGCTCTTTAAAATTGATTTGCCTGCACCAGGAACTATTCATCCTGAAGAAAAAGATGGGATCTATGCTCTTGACGAGGTTCTTTTAGGGATTCAAAAGGCTAAAAGTATTTTATATGAAGAAAATCCTGACAAGGTAATAACTATTGGTGGCAATTGCTTAGTTTCACTTGCTCCGTTTGATTACCTTCACGGCCTTTATCCTGACTTGGGAATAATTTGGATAGACGCTCATCCTGATGTGTCGACTCCTAAAGACGGTTATCCTAATGCCCATGCAATGGTGCTTGGCAGTCTTTTAGGCGGTGGGGCTGTTCAATTGCGTAAAGAAATGAAACACCCTATTTTTAAGCCTGAAAATCTTCTTTATGTTGGACTTCAGGATTTACATGATTATCAAGAGCAGTTTTTAAAAGATCTTAAGGTCAACTTTTTAATACAGAAGGATAAATCCCTTAGCGACGGCGATATAACTGCATTTTGCAGTAGGTTTAATCGTGTGTTGGTTCATCTTGATATTGATGTTTTAAATCCGGCAGAATTTCCTGCAACCTATTTTGCAAATCCGATGCTTGTAGGTGATGGCAGTAGCGGCGGAAATATGTCTTTAGCAAGACTTAACCAAATTTTGCATTTAATTGATGGCAATAGTGAAATTATGGGATTAACTATTGCCGAATATCTGCCTTTTGCAGAGTATAAACTGCATAATTCATTAAGCTCTTTAAGGATTTTTTCTTAAGCTAATTAAAATTTGATCTCACTTAAAATATTTGTACAAAGAATTAAATTAAACACTGTCATTTTAAAGTGAGATCTCTTTTTTTTATCGATTTAAAGCTCTATCAATCTTTTTATTAAACTTAGTTAAAGAGCATATTTTTCCTTCACAATTTAAATTCGCCGAAATAAGAAACAATCTTTCTTTATCGGGATTTTCTGAATGTATGAATTTTATTGATGGAGCAGCAATCGCGGCTGTTACATATTGATTATTTTCAGTTTCAGAATTCCACCTTAAGAAAACTATGGCACAACCGGGAGGAATTGAGTTAACTCCTTGATCAGGAATACTCCATGTTAAATCTGCAAGACCACCTATATTTGAAATATTAGTATCATGACCGACAAAAAAGGCTATATGTGAAGCTCTATCATTTATTTCATTTTTTAATGCATTAAGTAAAGTTCCTCCACGACTTAGAGCGACAGCATTTTGCCTATTTAAAGCGTCAAATACTTCGTTATGCAAAGATAAAAGTTTAGTTAAGGTCTTTTCATCGACTTGTCCCCATCCTGCATTTCTGTCTGTCCATTGTCCGTACTCAAGTAAAAATATTTCAGCTATGCTTGATGCAATTGCTTTTTCACCAAGTAATTTAACATCATTGTCTTTTACGGTAACGGAATCTTGAATGTTTGATAAGTTGCAAGGAGCATTCCTACCGCAAATTGATTGGGAACAGCAATTGGTTATTGTTTGGATTAAATTTATTGCATCTTGTTGTTTGGTGCTATTAACTCTATTGATAATCGATTCTTGGACATCTTGTGCGTTTAACTTAACTATTCCGGCTTTTACCGGGTGAAATAATGGATATACGTCTTTCTTATCTGAATATATAGTGTTTTCAGATGAAATTCCTTCTCTTATTGCTTCAGCTGTTTTAACCGTTCTTTGATCACTATCGGCTATTATTTTTACAGACTTAAAAAGGTTATTTTTATAAACGGAATCTTTAATTAAAATTTTCTTTAAATGTTCCCATTGGCTTTTAATTAAAAAATAACCGCGATCTGTAAGATATCCTGACGGAACATTCCATTGCGGCCAATCATTTTTACTCCAGGAACTTAGCGTTTGATAATCTTGAGTAGGAGATCTCACTCCATGGCGTGATAAAACAACTATTTTTTCTAATTTTGCATCAGCACATGGTGCAAAAGCATAAAAAGAATTTTCTGCTGCCATTACACCAAAAAAAGAACTTATAAAGATAACTGCACAAGCTGCAGACATTTTATTTAATAACTTCATAATAAACACTTTATTTTTACAGCGACTTTACTTTTGAGTGTAAATCTTAATAATGACTATATATCGCTATTGATAAATAATTTCTTTTGACTGCATTTATGAACGATTTAAAAAATTTTCTTTCCGAAACTGAATATAAAAACCTTATAAATGATATACAAATTATTCACACTAAAAAAACTTTAATTCATAGCATTACCAATTATGTAGCCATAAATTTTTCTGCAAACGCCCTACTTTCGATCGGAGCATCTCCCGTAATGTCACGAGCCCCTGAAGAAGTAGCGCAAATGACATCATATGCCGATGCTTTGGTTCTTAATTTAGGAACACCAGAAGAGCAATCACTTAAGGCTATGCTTATCGCGGGAAAAGCGGCTAATGAAAAAGGAATTCCTATCGTCTATGATCCTGTTGCGGTTGGTGCTACATCCTTCAGGCGTGAATTTAATCGTAAATTGTTAAATGACGTTCGTGTATCAATAATTCGCGGCAACGCTTCTGAAATTCTTGCTTTGTGCGATGAACATAAAATAACAACAGGTGTCGATACTTACGATCAAGGAGAAATCGCAGTTGAAGGAGCAAAGACTTTAGCTGTAAAGATTGAAACTATTATTATCATTAGCGGAAAAACAGACTATATAATAAACGTAAAAGAAGTAAGATGTCTTAATTTAGGTGATGATATGATGTCAAAAGTTACAGCTATGGGATGTGCAACAGACGGTATCGTAGCTGCTTTTGCGGCAGTTAATCAGAATATGTTTCATGCCGCTTGTAATGCTATGGTTCTTTGTGGTTACGCCGGACAAATGGCAGCAGCAAAATCTCAAGGAAATGGCAGTATGATGATTAACTTTTTGGATGAACTTTACAATACAACTGTAAGCATTAAAATTTAAATGTAATAATAATTTTTATCCTAACTTTGATAAAGAATGTTTATAATCTTCTTGCTTTTATGAAGCCCCAAGAAGCGACTATAATTAATTTTTAATTGAGTAATCACATCAGAAGTGAAAATACCAAGCTACAATGCAATAAATTGATAACCTTACAGTTATCAAAAATAAATAGATAAGTAGTTATTGGATAGACAATGGACTTTGATAATCTTATAATTATTCTCCAATATTATAAATATTAATAATTTTTATTCTGTACAATAAACAGATCTTACTTTAAATCTAGAAAATTAGCTATGATAAACCCAAATAATGATACTCAACACGATGCAGATTTAATTCTTTTGAATCGTATGTATGTAGGCGAATTTTTAAATGAAAATATTGGTTTGAATCCATAAATTTAGTGAAAGCTGATGACGGGAAAAATTATATTTATGTTACTCCATACGGGACTATGGATATTGACAAATATAAAAAAGTAAAAACTATATTATTTGTTAGAAAATATGCTCCTGGAACTTATCAAATTATAGCAAAAGCTGAAAATTTACGCTTAGCAGAAGAAATTGAAGATTATATAAACAACAAAAATAATTATGGTGACATTCGCCAATTACAGCAAACTAAAATTGCAAAAATTAAGTTTTCAAGTGTTTCATATAAGGATATTTTTGAAAACAATCGTACAAAAACAAAATCTAACAATAAGATAAATGGTGCTTTTTATACTTACACCGGCAAAGTTACTATGGCAAACAAGATATTAATCATATCCAAAACAGACTTTGTTAATGATTCAAAAAAATTATTTCGTTCTTCACTTAAAATGTTTATTGACAAACAAAGTACTCCTAATGCTTACAATAAATTAGAGGAATATATCGAAGATCATAATAAAGAAAACTGGAAAGATGAAACACAAAAAATCAAAGTTAAAAGAAAACTTAAAAATAATTCTAATTTTATAAGTATTCTTGGGAAAGAAGATGATGAGTTGAGCTTTTCAAATTTATTTGCTTATATTTTTAGAACATATAAAGAGCTATTTTTTCATTTTTATATAGACATTCTCTCAAACTCAAAAAATTTTAAAAATGAACAATTATATAAATACTTTGATTTTAATCAGATTTTTAAGGTTGAAAGAGAAATAAACAACATAGATATTAAGTTAACTGATGATAAAGGTAATGTTATCGTTATTGAAAACAAAATAAAATCTAACATTAATGGTGTAAATTTAAAAATTGAAGATCATTTTCATAAAATTGAATCGCAGTTAAGCAAATATTATAATATTGTAAAAAACGAAACTGAAACTAAAAACGTTAAAGCTTCTTTTTTTATTTTCTATCCAGAGTATCATGAAGTATTAAAAAATAGTTTGCCTGCATATCTTGATGCTGACAAATATGTATTGATTTCTTATAAAAACATATATGGCTACTATAAAAAATGGTTTGACGATAATAAAAAAAATCTTAGTACTTTACCCAGATTCTATTTTGACCAATTTCTTAACTCACTCAAAAAACATACAGAATCAGTTGATAATCAACTAGAGGAAGAATTAAAACTCAAGTTTAATAATAGAATTTTTGAGCTAAGACAAAGTTCAAAGAGTTAAAATCCTTTTCTTTTTTTGTTTTGCTTAATGCAAATTATATTTATATAAAGTTTTATAATTAATTAGTACAAATATAATTTTGTGTTATATCTCACTACAACATACTTTTTGAAAGTTTTTTCTTTAGGATGGGGAGCAAATGAAAAAACTAGATGACAGTTCATACGGCAGTAAACTTTTAAGATTATTCAGAATACTAATTTCAGATCAAAGACGTCACTATCTTTTAGACTTAAAAGAGACCTTGAACTGCTCTTCTCAAACTTTGATCCGTTTAATTGAGGAAATTGAGCGTGAAGTTGGAGAAAGTCTTGAATTTGGAAAAGACGGGCGTAAGCGTTGGTACAAAATGTCTCCTCTTAACAAAGAGGGAAGGTTGAATCTTGATAGTGATGACCTAAAGTTTTTTGAAATTTGTCGCGATCTTGCAGAACCCTATCTTCCCCAACAAGTTAAAAGCCGTGTTGATAAAAAACTTTGGGAGTTTTCACTAAAAATATCTGAAGAAACACAAAATTTTGGTGAGGACAGTAATTTTACTTTTTTCAGTAAAGGATATATAGACTATTCACCTTTCTTTTCAATGATTACAATTTTATTGGATGCAATAAAAGGGCATAACATCTGTGTTGTTAGATATCGTCCATCAGGAGAGAAGGACATACACAGACATCTTTTTGCTCCATGTAAAATTGCGTGTATGTCAGGAGCATTGTATGTGCTTGGGTCATACATGGAATCAGATTTGAAAACTCCACGCTATCTTACAAATTTTGCTATCCATCGCATTGTTTCCGTAGACAAAACAACTTTTGAAATTGCGTTCCCAATTCCTAAAATTGAATCTGAGTCTTTTGGTTTACCATGGCATGAACCAAGAACTTTTAGAATTAAATTTAATCCGGGAAAATCCTCAGATTACGTAAAAGAGCGAATTTGGGCGAAACACCAAAAAATAACAGAGGATGGTGAAGGAGGAATAATTCTTGAGATCGTTACCTCTTCTGAGCCTGAGTTAAAAGCATGGATAAGAAGTTTTGGTGGTGAAGCAAAATTGTTAAGTTAGCTCGTAAATAAGCATCTATAAGATTTTATGTCTAAACTTCACACAGTTATGCTCTTTTGTATAAATCAAAAGAGCATGTTTTTATGTTATGAAAATATTTAGTTAAGTTTTGACTGTAAATATAAAATGATTTGAAAATTCCGTAAAATGGAATAATGTATTTGTATTATTACCTTTGTTAATTATGATTACAAAGGTAGGATATCTATTTTGAAAAAGTCAGAAAAGTCAAAAGATGAGTCTTTAATTTATTTAGGAAATAATCTGTTAGGTGGTAATCAATTTTACGAATTATGTAAAGATAAACAAAATAATTGGCAAAATATCTACACGTTTTTTTCAAAGGATATTTCTTCTGAGCAACTTGAAAACTGTTACAAAGGAACATATTCGCAGTGCTTTGCACTAATGTCTCAAAATAAGCAGATAAGCAATATATACCTGGCTATAAACGGTAGATATACACTTAAAAAAGATGGAACGCAAGTAAATAAGAAAATATCCAATAGATATTTTTTTATGGAGAGAAACAACAAAGGAGTCTTAGATAGGCATGTAAAGCTAACCAAGGAAAATATCTTTATTGGAGAATATATTGAGAATCTTGATGATGCTGAATTAGATTATAAATATATCAAGCAACTTAATAGTGAACCTTCAAAAAGAAATACTTATATTTGTTTTCCACAAAAAATAAGAAAAAGAGATATCTTTTCAATAATTAAAAATTCAAATTTTAAGATTGAAAGGAAAGTATACCAAATATTTAGTAGTGAATTTTATAATAAGCATGAACACATAAACGGAAATTATAGTCAAATCTACAAAAGTTCTACCACAAATCTTATTTATAGACTATCCTGTAATTTTACATATGATGTAAAAACCTCTAAGGTTCGTAAGGAAATAGGAGGATATGATTATGATGATGAAGCTGATTTGGTTTCGAATCACAATATAATTGACGAAAAAACTGGTAATAATACTGTTTTTTATGCTTGTGCAGATGACTTATATAGTCAACATGAAGATTGTGAAACGTGGGACTGTATAAAAAATGAGGATATTGATGGGAAATTAGCTAAAAATCTTTTAATGAATCATATCAAAAAATTTATAGTCTATATAAAAGAGCCACAACTGATAAATATTAAAAATAAAAAAATTATTGCAGATCCTACAGAAAAGATGCTTATAGATGTTTCATGCCTATGAAATGTATATATATGCAACCTGTTGATTTTTGAAAAACATAGCATTTACATATATACATTTATTGCAGTATATATTCGGTAAATAAGCATTAAAGTATGTTATCAATATTTAATTGTATTTAAGGATTTTAAAGTATGTTTAAACTGCCCGATTCTTATTATAATTTCTCTTTTAGTAAACAATTTGATAGATCATATTTATTATCTCTTTTAGATACACAAAATGTAACTTGGATGAATGTTTATACGATTTATCAAAATGATGATATTAAGAAAGATTATAATTCTGGTCACTTCTTGCAATGTTATGCATTAAAAATATTCGAAGGCATACAGATAAGCAATTTATACTTTGCTATATCCGGTACATTTTTATTTAATAAAGTTTTTTCAAATCTAATAACCGACATTTCAAGTTGCTATTTCTTTATTGAAAAAAATAATATGGGATTTTTTGACGAAAAGATCAAAATTTCACTAGATGAAGAGAAAGTTGATTCATTTTTAAAATTTAAAAACAGTCTAATATATAATCAACATCTTGATCTTGAATTTATAAAGAAAATACGCACCTTGCCGACAAATAAAAAGGCTGTTTGGTTTCCAAAAATTATTAGAAAAGTAGATCTTGAATTTGCTTTAAATTATCTTGATTTTTATTTGGCGAGAAAAAATTACTCTAAATTAAAACTTATAAATAGTGATAATCAAGTATGTGTGAGCGGTCTTTATAGCCAAATTTATGAAAGTTTGCAAACAAACATTATTTATAGAATCAGCAATTTTTTTGAATGCAAAATTGATGGTTCTGATACTCATAAAGTGATAAAAAATTGGTACGAATATGATAATGATAGCGATTCTGCTCTGATATCAGATCATATCATCATTGATGAGAAAATTGGTTCAGAGGACGAATTTTATAGTTATGCAACTATCAGGCATAAATTTGATCCAAAAGATAATATGACATGGTGCAGCATTTCGGATACGGAAATCGATGGAAAATTAGCAGCAAATCTTTGCTTTAATAACTTATCTAAGTTTACCGTATATTAAAAATTTGTATGAAAAACATATATATAAACTTATGTACGTGAGAATTTTGCAATATCAGCACTATAATTCCGTATTATGGAATAAATAATTATTAATATTAATCTTAAGGAAAATGAAAGTTGGAGTTATTAGAAAGTGAGACCTGTAACTATAAAATCATTGGAATTTTTAAAAACCAAAATTAACCGTCTTTCCAAAAAGGACAGTCATATTAATGAGCTGGACTGGTCAAACCTGAGTGAAGAACAAGCTTCAGAGCTAATTAAGCTTTTACATTCACTGGATGAGAAAATCCACTCATCTAAAAATAAAAAAAAGTACAGTCCTCAGGATTTGCATAATTTTAAAGGAAAATATTAGATACTTTGTTTAATCTATCCTGCAAGAAATTTTTGCCAGAGTCGGTATTTAATATTTGCTACACGTTAAAAATGTTTTTAGGATTTATAGAAGATTATGATAGAAGTAAAAGGAAAATTTAATACTGCAAAGATTTTTACCGACGTTATAGATAACGCCTCTCTTGGTCAGGTAAAAAGTCTTTGCGACCAAGAGTTTGCTGCAGGAAGTAAAATTCGCATGATGCCTGACATCCATGCGGGAGCCGGATGTACCGTTGGTACAACTATGACAATTAAAGATAAAGTTGTACCCAACCTTGTTGGAGTTGATATCGGCTGCGGAATGGAGATCGTAAAAATTCGTGAGACACGAATGATCTTTCAGAAGCTGGACAAATTTATCCGTGAAAATATACCGTCAGGTCTTGAGGTTCGTAGAACAAATCATAAATATCTTGTAAGAACAAATCTTTCTGAATTACTCTGTAATGAAAACATTAACCTTGCTCGCGCTGAAAAAAGTATCGGTACTCTAGGAGGCGGGAATCATTTTATTGAAGTCGATCAAGATAGTGACGGTGCTTTATATATCGTAGTTCATTCAGGAAGCCGGCATTTAGGTTTGGAAGTTGCCCAATATTACCAAGAAGAAGGATATAAGCGGCTTGTAAAACATAATAATACTGTTGATGAATGTGTCGATAAAATAATTGAAAAAATGAAAAATGAAGGCAAATCAACAGAAATTAGTAGTTTTTTGCAAATGGTTAAAACTTCAAAGAAAATTGCACTTCCTAAAACACTTGCTTACGTTTCAGGAAATCTTTTTGAACAATACATCAATGATATGAAAATTGTCCAAAGCTATGCAGCAGTGAATCGTCAAGCAATGATCGATGACATCGTTAAAGGGATGAAACTGCACGTAGAAGAACAATTTACCACCATTCACAATTATATAGATACAGATAAAATGATTTTACGCAAAGGGGCTGTATCTGCAGAAAAAGGTGAGAAGTTTTTAATTCCTATCAATATGAGAGATGGTAGCCTTATATGTCTAGGAAAAGGAAACGAGGATTGGAATTATTCTGCACCGCATGGCGCTGGACGTTTAATGAGCAGAACGGAAGCTAAGAACTCATATACTTTATCTGAATTTAAAAAACAGATGCAGGGTATTTATTCAACCTCAATTAATGAATCAACATTGGATGAATGCCCTATGGCATATAAGAGTATGGCTGATATTGTGGATAATATCACCCCTACTGCTGAAATCATAAAAATAATAAAGCCAGTTTATAACTTTAAGGCAAATTAAGATTTCAACGCCGATCGAACAGTGAAGACTTTCTAAATCAAATACTATTATTGATTCGGTCGGCAAAGTTTTTACTTTAAAAAGTAAGTCAACATAGTTTCCCCTTCATTTTTGTCTATTTGTTTTTAAAATATTTTTGTTAAATTTCAATTATTCCGTTTGACGGAATAATTTAGAACTAAACTGTTTACGTAGGAAAGAAAAATAAAACCTAAATTATCAAAACAAATAAAGATACCTCTATGAAGGTAGATTGGATATGAGAACAGAAGCTTTTTTAAATAAACTTCAAGACAACTATTACAGCATTCAACTCTTTGCCAAAGAGATATTTAATACAAGCGCTGATAGCTTTTTAGAAAAACTTGAAATGAATACTTTTGACATGAATGAGGCAGAAAAAATCGCAGAAAAACTTAATCTTAACATGAATGAAATACAGATATTCTTTCCCACATATTATATGTATAGAAAATATCTTGATAATAATAAAGATAAGGACATCTTTGTCTATAACGGTATTGATTTGGATCTTATAAAACAGGAAAAAAGAGGAATCTATTTTCAAGAAACGATAAAAGTATTAACAAAAAATATTTATTCAAAAATATTTCCTGTCAAGAGGCAAAGTGAAGTTAGTGGCGAAGATATTGGCTATCTTCTTTTTGAGGAAAGTGAATATTATGATGATCACTGGTTTTATAAAAAAAATAGATGGTTTAAATCTTTTTTCAATCCAAAAGAAAATATACCTATCCCATATAAGGAATTATGGGATTACATGTACAAATGGGAAGATAATGAAAGTTTCTTAAACCAATGGGATGAAGAAGACTTTAGCCTTTTTGAGGATTTTGAATATACATGGGGTGATGTAGAGGAATTTTACTCTCAACATAAATCTTTTCCGCCAAGTTGGTTTGAATTTTACGAAACAGTAATTAGAGACTATCTTTTTTACATAAAAGAGCCAGTAGTTGATAAAACAAAGAAATTTTTTGTTGAAAATAAAGTGGTTAATTACTTAGTCAAATTTGAAGGTAATTATTTTGAGTTGCCTCTATCTTCAATTTTTCTTCCACTAAATCATATTGGTCAAGGACCTCATGACATAAAAACTTTTAAAGAAATAAAAGAAAAATTTATATCAGCTGTCACCAAAGAGCTTCGGTCTGGAACATATTTGGAGGTCCCAACGGAACATGATGAGTTCAAAAAATGGCTTGTATCACATAGCATCTTATTGTGTAAAGAAGGTGATAAAACAGTTAAATTTATGAGTTCAGGTTGGCATTCCAGGGATTGGAATGCATATTTAGACGAATCAGCCATTTTTTAGTTTTTTGATACAAGGTTATAATTATTATGAAGAATTTTTTATTTGATGACAAAATAGACGAAAGATTAGCTATATCTTTGCTTAAAGAGGATTGGTATCATGAATATTCACTGTTCTACCCTGATGAATATTACAAAGATCAGGAAGAACGAATTAAAACTAACAATTTATTTTTAGTCGGAAAAATTAAAGACATTTTCTCATTGCTGGATAGTAATTTAAAACTAGCACTTACCTATGATTATATATTACCTCTTAAAAAAGATGGCAGTTTAATAAAAAATTTACGTGAGATTGAGTATTTTATCTACGAATATCCAAATGAGGGCTACGATTCTGATTTTTATGTTTTTGATATTGAACAAGCTGAACATTTCAAAATAATTCAAGCTGACAATAGTCATGATTTTAAAGTAAAAATGCTAAGCATGCTGCGAGAGAAAGTGTACTGCAACGCAAAATTCATAACTTATATAAATAAAAATTTTATAATAAATACACAAAGAAATAAGCATTTCTCTGATTATTTTCAAAATATTTACTTCCCTGATAATGCTGTCGTTCAAGCTGAAAATATATCTGCTTTATTAAGACATATATATTTTGGTTACAAAAATAAAGCTTATCTTACAACAATAAAAATTGACAATATAGAATATAAAAAAGTATTAAATGCTTTGTCTAATAAAACTCCAAATGAGTATATGGTAACAAAACGTTACAGTCTCCAAGGAACTAATGTAACCATTGAAACAAAAGTTAATATTTTAATAAAGAATCAACATAACATTATTATTAATGAATCATCAAACTCTGAAAAATTTAAATTAAGTAATGATATTTTAATATATAAAGATAAAGACCCTATAAGTCTTGATGAGTTATTAACTAATGCTTTGCAAGTAAGAAATTCAGATGGCGACCATATCATTGAACCAATAGGTCTTAATGACATCGACAAGCGTCTGATTATAAATCTCGTTAAGAATAATATTACAAATTTTACTGATTATATTACATATTAGTTTTTATAATCAAATTATGCTGTTAAGTATCAAACAGGATTTTTTATGATAAACCTCAATCCATTCATTAATAAAAGAACTATGAACACTGCAAATGCAAGCAAATTTAACTATAAAAAAGAACTATTTGATTTTGTAGACAAAAAGCGTAAAGAGTTAAACTTAACTTACAGAGACATCGCCTACATGTTTCCCGGTAACAATAAAAATAAAATCATTAACGAATTTATGAAATTTCAATCTTATGAAAGGATGAATAAATTTTATTTTAATGATTTACTAAAAATTTTAAATATAAGCCGTGAAGAAATAGATGCATTTACCGATGATTTTTATAAAAGAGCCAATGAAGAACTTCATCTCTTTATAAAAAATTTTGAGTTAATTTTCAATTCCAAGGAAAAAATCTGGAGTACGCCAGAGTTGTCAAATATCACTTTTTATGGCATGGGCTTTAGTTACGCGTATATATCAAGAGACTTTCCGTTGACACTTGGTGAACTGCTTTATCACTATGAAACCAAAAGTTTTATTATTGAAAATCAAGAGGAACCGGAATATCCTACCTACATTTACTATTCTTGTGGCTCCATGCTTTCAGGTTCTAACTCATACAACGGGTTTAATCTTAAATCAAGAAAACCTTTCTATGACAGATTGAGCTATGGCTGTGGAAATCAACTTATGGCGATATCTAACTACAAAAAACCAAATTTTCCGGTTATTCCTTCAGATTTGAGTTTAAAACAATTGATTAATATTTTGTGATATATGTCTAACATTTCGTAAGTGATTTTTTTGTGTCTATATTAAGAGATATAATTTTCGCCAAATTTTAATTAAAAATACCAAAAAGGATTTTAACATGGATGCAATTAAGGGAAATATTTACGCGATCTTAAACGGCTCTAAGCAATTTATTATTCCTCCTTATCAGCGCATATATAGTTGGGAAATATCACAGTGTACTCAATTATGGTCAGATATTGTTGACATGCAGAAGAAAAATAAAGCAGGACATTTTGTTGGCGCTATTGTTAATATTGCAGAGCAAGCAATGCCAACTGGTGTTCAACGATATATGATAATAGATGGGCAGCAAAGAATTACGACTTTAACATTATTAATGATTGCATTAAGAGATTATGCACAAAAACATCCTGATGATAGATCTGTTAATGAAAAACGAATTGATAACATGTTATTAAAAAATGAATATGAATCAGGAGATGATCGATACAAACTAATATTAACCGAAACTGATAGAAAAATTTTAATCGACATGATTGAAAATAAACCACTACAAGGAAATTATGAAAACTCTCGTTTAATTACAAACTATAAATTTTTTGAAAATAAAATTAATAGCAATGAATTGCTGCCATCAGAGATTTATGAATCTGTTGGCAAACTTCAAATAGTCAATATAACGCTGGATAGAGCTCAGGACGATGCTCAAGCAATCTTTGAAAGCCTTAATTCTACTGGCAAGGAACTATCTCAGACTGATCTCATTCGAAATAATCTACTTATGGGATTAGAACCGTGTAATCAATCTTATATTTATGAACATTATTGGAGACCATTAGAAAAGCTATTTGATTATAAAGATGAATTTTTAATGGATCGGTTTTTTAGAGATTATTTGACCCTAAAAAATTCAAAAATTACAAAGCAAGATTATGTATACCAAACATTCAAACTTTTCAAGAATAATAGTAAATTTAGTGAAGATATTGAAGGCTTGTGTCAAGATTTATTCAAATTTGCACAATATTATACTGACATAGTATATAGAAGAAGTCCTGATAAAGACATAAAATCTCTGTACGATGATATTGTAGAACTTCGTATGGAAGTAGCATACCCTTTATTTTTATGGGCTAGACAATTAGTTGAGGAGAACAAAATATCACTAGATGATTATAAGTATACTCTCAAGCTCTCTTTAAGTTATGTTCTTAGAAGAAATGTATGTGCAATTCCAACTAATAGTCTTAACAAGACATTCTCTGCCTTAATAAATACTATTGATTGTTCAAACTTTTTAAACTCTTTAAAATTTCAATTTGCATCCCTGTCTTCCTATAAAGTATTTCCTAATAATGAAGAGTTTGAAAAAGCTTTAACCACAAGGGATCTTTATAATACTCGAAACCTAAGTTTTATTTTATCTCATCTTGAAAATTATGATAACAAGTCACCTATAAACTCTAGATATCTTACTATTGAGCATATAATGCCTCAAAATCCTAAATTATCTAAAGATTGGCAAATTTCTCTTGGTGAGAACTGGCGAGAAACACAAAAGAAATATCTGCATACATTAGGTAATCTAACACTTACAGCATATAATAGTGAGATGAGCGACAAATCATTTAAAGAGAAATTAGAGATAGAAGGAGGTTTTAAACAAAGTGCACTACGTCTTAATTCTTATGTTATCAAACAACCCAACTGGTCTGCCAGTAATATTGAAGAAAGAGCTAAAATTTTAAGTAAAATAGCCCTAAAAATATGGAAATATCCAGATTTAACCGATGAACAACTAGCTGAGCTACAGTCTGTTGATGATGTAGAACAACCATCTAAGTACCACATTGATGATTATGAATATTATTTAGTTAATAAACCTATTTTTGAAGAATTACATCAACGTATTTTAAATATTTCTTCAGATATTAGTGTTGAATATAATAAACGATATATATCTTATAAAGTTTACAATAATTTTGCTAATATAATATTTTTAAGCAAAGGATTGAAGATTAACTTAAATATTCCTTACACCAATATCAAAGATCCGTTAGGCCTTTGCAGAGATATTTCCAATATCGGACATTGGGGAAATGGTGATGTTGAATTTATCGTAGCATCATTAAATGATATTGATAATGCATTAGCTCTTATTATGCAGGCCTATGTATACGAAACTGAAGAAATATAATTATAAAATTATTGATTTAATTCTACTATAAGTTATAAAGAACAGATCTCATTTACTAAAAAACGAGATCTGTTCTATTTTTAATCTCAAATCAAATTTTCAAGCTCTTCTAATTCTTTTGTTAATTCTTTAATCTTAGCAATGATTTCAAGTTTCTTTTTTTGTGCATTTACAATCTTTTCTTGCAGTTCTTTTGCTGGCGGCAGTAATTTTAGATTCTTAACATCATCCATTTTTAGCAGCTGAATAAGCGCTCCAGTTGCTACATTCTTTAAAAATTGATTTATCTTTTTTGATTTAAGCTGCCAAAACAAAAAGTCAGGAGTCCAATCAGCGCATTCTTCTTTAATTCGCAAAATCACAAAGGATTGTCCGGCAAGCCAATTAGGATGTTCTTCCGTAATGATTCCGACTTTTCCTACAGATCCTTTAATCGCAAGAATAATGTCGCCCTTATGCACAAGATTCTTAAGAGTAGAGCTCTCTTTGCCTATTAAAATTTCTTTTGTCGGCTGTTCAACAATGCCGGATGCATTAATATCTGCAGCTCCAATTTCGAAATAGGAAGAGCCTGTTTCTTCCTTTTTTGATGCCTGGGCTCTATAAATATTCGCAATATCGGCAAGTTTAACTGCTCGTTCACCTAAATCAGATGTTGTGTTGATTTGGGCAGCTGCCATATAACGATTAGGCATCAAATTGTATTCATCATTCTTGATTATTTTTATATCTACATTTAATGCCAGATCTGAAGATTTATCTTGCAAAACAGCGATCACTTGATTTTTAGCATACTCATTTAAAGCAATACGCTGCCTTCCGCTTTTTGCTTTATCTAGACACACGTCTTTAGTTAAATCAATTAGCGAAATTTGTTGATGATTTGCGTTTTTCTTATCAAAAAGCAAAATCAGTGTGTTTACAAGGCTTCCAACCAAAAAACCTCCCGGAAGCAAAATAGTTGCTTTTAAACGTCCGGATTCGACGATTGTCCTACGATTTTGCAAAAAACTGTGCATTGATGCAGTTCCGTAATTTACAGGAACAACAACAGCAAAGCGTCCTGATACCTTATTAACCATGTCATCAATTAAAGCTACTTCTACAGGTTTATAAGTATCATTATCTAATCTATAACCCATCGGACCACAACAAAAACCGCAATCATATTCAGATGTGATATCAGAAAAAACACTTTCATACCCGGTAAGAGAAAAATCAATAAACTCTGACTTTCCTGCTGCAAGTTGCAATAAAGCTTTAAGTAGTAATCCACTCTTATGCATAAAGGGAGCAAATACTTTTACAGAAGGTGAAGCAAGATTTTCTTCTGCGCTTAACAAATTGTTAAAAGGACAGTAGCAAGTCTTATAGTCAGCACTACCGACTTTAATCCAGTCAGTAACTGCATCCGTTACAATATTTTCTCTGAACAGATAAATAGACGATTTACGACTGTCAGTTAATTTCATGGCAGAATCAAACAGCGCTGCCATATCATCATCTTTATCATTTTGAGCAGATAAAAAGGTTTTAAATGCCTTATATGCTTCTTCTAAATGATTGCCATGGGTCGATGTAGAAATTTCATTTTCTTCAACAGAATCAATTCCGGCAAGCTTAAGACAGATTTTCAAATCATCATAAAAAAATGTGGCCAAACGCGCTGATAACTTACCGGTCTTGGCCAAAACGGATGAGACTAAAAGCATTTCAGCAATTAATTCTCCTTTTTCAAAAGAGAAAAATTTAACTGTGCTCTGATTTAAAAAATAATTAATGCTATTCTGGTTCATAGGTTTCCTATTAAGCACGATGTGACTTTGAAAAATTAAAACTATTTAAACGATATACAGTAATCAAAGCTTCAGCAGAGGCAATCAAGGTGTAACCACCTTTTTCTGCCATTTTGTCGGTAACCTTTTTACAAAGAGCAAAAAAGCGGCTTAACTCTTGGCAGTTCTTTCTATCTAAAGTAATTTTGTCACCATTGACGATACCGAATCTTTCAATCATCTCCAGCATTTCACTGGTGACGCCGCGCTGACTCATTCTTTGCTGTATATGTCTGGTCTTATTCATAATCCCGCCTTTTAAATTTAAGTATAAATTTTAGTAGTCAGTGACCTACCGTGAATTCTTGATTATCATTATAGTCACTGACTTACCTAAAGCAAGTCAGGTTAGTGATTATTTTGTATTTTTAATAAAATTTGTGATTTCCATCAAAAGTCAGAGCGGTGACTAAAATTATGATTATCACTTAAATACAATTAACTGAAATCCAAAACAGAATATTTTTTACCTATTTATAAGGAAAAATAAAAAATTTTTGAGGTTGTTATGAAATTTTTAATGTATAGATTAGTGGCCGAAAACTATGACTTTGCTTAACTGTCCTTTATGTTTTTGCGGATCCACTAATTATAATCACACAGGCAATTTTCCAGACCCATCAACATTATCGATCGAAGTCAATGAAATTAGGCGAATGAAGTGAAAGTGGAATTTAGAGAGCGAAGTCAGTGGGATTTATGATTGAAATATCTGAGATTTTCAGTAGATACTGATAACCTTCAGATAAGCTTAAACCATATGACCTTTCTGAATGTTTAATAAACGTTTTTTAATTGGCAAACTAACATTACAACAATCATCTTTAGTTTTCTGCCAAAGCCAAATATCCCTAAATTGTGACAAGCAAGGCTTCAGAAAATTTTTTATACCGTCAATTCCGTTTATTGTACCCAAAGAGGTTTTAAATTGATTGTTTTCTAGATCTTTAACTGCCCATAATAAATGACATGCATGACCAAAGCCGCTAAAGCTCATAACTTTTGCAAAATTAAAGACTTTATTAATCTCTTTTATATTTGTTAAGGCTAGCTTAAAAACTACACTATTCTGTGAGGTTTCACTGCTGATACCGCGGGTATTTGAGTTTATAAATTTTTTGATAAATTCATCACAAAAGCCCTTTTCTTCTAGAAAACAGCAGCAATTATCTATTTCCCATGGAGCTTTTATGGTCATATATGGAATGTAGATATTTTCATATTTTATCAGATCTTCAATAAGCTTGAATGCAATATCTGGTTTATTAAAATCATAAACGTTGTTGTTAACTACGTCTTCTGTAAATTTTTCACCTTTAAGATATAAATAATCATTTAAAATCAAATTTTCGTCATTTTCGTTTACATCTGCTAAAACCAATATTTGGTTTGAGCTGTTGTATATTTTTCCTCCAACAATATTAATTCGTTGTTCTAATTGACGTCTTTGTTCAAGCTTTATTTTCCATAATGGAACTTCTATATTATTTTTTTTCATATTTTTACCGTTATGCCATGTTAAAATCTGTGTATGGATATTATCTGCAAAATTGTTTATATATGAGATATATAATTTATAATATAACCATTTCACATATAAATAAGTCTTAATGGCTTAATCAATTTTTGAAAATGATTATATTGATAGAATATAAAACTCAATACTTAAAATACTAAATCAGCCAAATCTTGTAGTTTTTCACTTTGTTTTTCATTATCAATTTCTCGAAGTGCATTGGGATATGAACGATATATGTCTATATCTATATCATCAAAATAGTTAACAAAATCCAGATCAGGATCATAAGAAGCATATTTTAAAAAACCTTTATGTTCGATATTTAGACTAGTAAGAATAACATCTAAATTTTGCATGAATTTTTTAAAATCTTTGGTAAATCTTTTGGTATATATTTCAAAGGTTTCTTCGTTATAAGTATCCATGTTCATAAGGTAGTGTACAGCATATGTTGCATATCTGACTTTATCTAATTTTGATATTTTCATGATTTATCCTCTTAAAATTACTTTTGGTTCATTTTTGTTAAATTTTTTGCATCTAATTCTTTCTTTTATAACGAGTTTTGCAGCCGGTGTTCCTTTTTCATAAATTTCTTTCCATCGCCTACTGCCAATACGTCTGTCTGCAGCTCTAATAATATCCAAGATTTTCCAATGATCATGTATAAGCATAAGTTTATCAAGTGGCGTATTTAAGTAGTTAGCTAGAGTTACAGAAATTAATCTAACAGCACTTTCATATCTATAACGGATATTTTCAGAAGTATACAGCTTAACAGGAAAATCTTTAGGCCAATCAAATATTATCTTTTTATTTAACGTAATAAAATACCTTGGTATTACACGTGTTCTTGGTCCATACCAGCAATCATTTAAATATGTAATGCAGTGAATTTGCAAATTAATATTAGGATCTAATATATTATAAATTCGTTTTTGTAATTTACTCCATCGCATCTTTAATCCTTCTTTATCTTATTTGTTAATAATTTATAATCAGGCTTAACTGTTCCGATTAGTGATTTGCAATCATTAATATAAGCGTAGCGATCTACTAAAAAGTCAAAGTTTGTTGGCAAATCATTAATATTCGTTTCTTTTGAAAAATACTGTTTTTTAGTAAGTGAACTGGTAGGTATATGATCTTCATTGTCAATGTATGAAGTTAGCTTCTTTTCAAGAAAATCATTAATTTTTAATATTTCATCATCTGATAGCTCATAAAACTCAAGTCCTTTTTTTATGGGTTTGTGTACAAATTTTGCTTCATTTAGGCAGATCCAACACATTTTTGTGGCAGACCTTAAGTCTTCTTCATCAATTACCATAAAAGTTGGTTCGCACCGACGAAAATACCTATTTTTACAAACAACTATGCTCAGATGTTCATCTACATTAAGAGAAGAACTTAATCGGTATGTATCATTTAGTGAAACTTTGTCTGAAGGAACGATAAGTTTTCCGTTTTTTATGTAACTTTCAACAAAGGACTCATCTTCATTGTAGTATGCAAAACAAAAATCCAATGCGACTTTATAATTAAGTGCTGCTGTTCTTAATTTTTCAAATGGTAAGAAAATTGCTGTTTTCTTGTAGACTGCTTGCCTAATAAAAGTCAAAACAGATTTTGCCTCATTTTCGATAACTTTTAATACCAGTGAAAAATTAGGCTCTACAACTGGGATCAGAGAATCTCTATTAATTATACCTATTCTTGAACAATAACTTTTTTCATTGTTATCTAAAGTGCGTATATATAATTCAGGATCATGAGGTAAATCCATAAGAGTTCTGGCAAGTTTACTTGTAAATCCTTCGAAAAAACCTAAACGTTGAGGATTAAGAGAACTTAGATAAAAAAGCTTTTGGGTTTTCTCTGCTACATCTATTTTTTCGGTATTGGCATATGGGATACCGTCTTTATTCCTCTTTGGCGGTATGTAATTTTTATGTAATTCTAAACATAAGATGCTGTTTACTTTCGGTATTTTTCTTTTAATTTCAGACAACAATTTTTTATGATCCAAAATATGTGCAACGTAAAGTACTTCTTTATGTTCCCTATCATAGGTTACACAACCGCATGCCGGAGGTGAAAAGAGAAAGGTACTGTGTTTATAGTTCTTAATAAGTAAATTATGTTTTTCAACAAAATAAGTAATGTTTGTATTTATTGCACAATTTGGTTCTAATACAGTTATAAACTCCCCTCCTTCATCAATAATTTTTTGTGTAATTGTATTTATACTTTTTTCGTTGTTATCCATCCAAGATATTAAATTTGCATCTTTCACACTGATTAGATTAAAGAGACCTTTAAAAGCATCTATTGGTGTTAATTTATCTGTCCACATTGTCATATCTATACCATGATGAGTCCAAAACAGGCAGTTTCGCTTGCGATAACGATTTTCATCATTTGGAATAGTCAAATTTTCTCTTTTTTCTTTTATACAATTTTGTATATATGAAATAATTTTGTCATCTTTACAAATATTCTTAGAGAAAACCTTTTTATAAAAATCTAATAGACTTTGTGACTTAAATAATTTTAATAAGATTTCAAGTGAATAATCGGCGCAAATATATGAGTCAATATCCGGGGCAATGCTGTATGGGGAAGTTCCTTCAAGGCACTCTTCATTATGATATAAATAGTCAGCTATATTTTTTCTGCCTTGTGTCCCTATTTTATTAGCTAGTGCAATACAAAGCATTAGCAGACCACTCATATAGAGTGGTGCTGCTAAGCAGTTTGCCTCATTACTTCCTTTTAAAGTTAAAATACTTTCTGCAAACCAATTTCCTTCATCTATCGTGTCAAATTTAATCTTTTTATACTTTTTTTCATTTTTATTAATCTGTTCTTCTGCAGACATTCCCTACTCCCGATTTTAGTTTGTTAATATGTTTTTTCCATGAGTATTGTATGAGTAGATTATTCCGTAATAAGGAATAATAAAAATTTTGTAGTAGAAAATATAATAAAAGTTGAAGGCTTTACAAAAGTTGTAACTTACAAAATAAAGAAATTTAATGAAGAAATATTTATTTTTATAAAAAATAGATAATTAATGTTATAAAAGAAATGGTTAAATCGGACAAAATAAAAGCCGCAAACAAAATTCATAATTGTCTTGCGGCTTAAAAATTGCTTAGTCGATTTTATGTAAATGCAGTTTTTACAAGCATTTCTTGGCAGCTTCAATTGCTGCAGCGTAATTAGGCTCATTAGTAATTTCAGGCACTAACTCTACATATGCAATCTTGCCTTCTTTATCAATAACAAAAATACTGCGAGTAAGAAGACCGCGTAAAGCGCCGTCTTTAATCATCACCCCGTAGTTTTCACCAAAATTACCGTCTTTACGAAAATCCGATAAAGTCATGACATTTTTAATGCCGGCTGCAGTGCAGAAGCGATCGGCAGCAAAAGGTAAATCCTCTGAAATGCAAAGTACTTTAACGCCGTCAAGACTTGTTGCTTCCTGATTAAATTTACGGGCTGAGGTTGCACATACACCGGTATCAAGACTCGGAACAATTGAAAGGATAAGAACTGATCCTAAATGATCAGAAAGTTTAAAATCCTCAAGACTTGCAGTGCAAAGGCAAAAATCAGGAGCCTTATCACCTACTTTTGGTAAATTTCCGGAAATGGTCACAGGCTGATTTTGAAAAGTAACTTGCATCATATTTATCTTCCTCTAAAAATTTTTTCTATACTCTACGTCAATTTGTACTTTTTGCAAGTTAGTTAAATTTAATAAAAATTAAATAAAACAATAAGTTAACAAAAATTTGTTTTTTATTAAATAAAATAATCAACTAAGAAAAATTATTAAAAACTAGTTTTATTAATTAAAACAATAAGTTGTATTAACTAGATGTGATTAACATTAAAAGCGCAATCAATCTCACTGTAACCGGTATTTATTTAAAAATTCATCAATTTGGTGAAACATGGCCGTTTCCATAAATTTTATAAAAGGATTGAGATCTTTGTTTTCACCATATTGATTAAGAGCAAAAAAGTATTCTGATCGCATCTCTTTTTTAATATTGAGCATCGGATAATCATCGTTAAGCAATGATAAATTCATAATTAGGCGGCTTGTTCTTCCGTTGCCGTCATAAAAAGGATGAATTTTAACTAATTGCGCATGAGCAAAAGCTGCTTTTTCTATAGGTGAACTAAAATTTTTATTGCTTAAATCTACTATAAAAAATTTCATTTCTTGATAAATATGAGCTGGGTCAACAACACTATGAGTTGCTCCTCTGATGTACACTTCACTCTTTCGATAAGAGTTGGTATGCACTACAGGAAAGATTACTTCTTTGTATAATGCGCAAATCACATCTTCTGAAATGGCAGTTTTACTTTGCGCATAATTTAATAATAATTTGATTGCTTTATCATGCCCAACAATTTCATATACTTCATTTAATTGTTTTCCAGCAGGTGTAAGGCCTTCGGTTAACAGTAGAACGGTATCAAAATATGACAGGTATTACCTTCAATAGTTGTTGATTCGTGTGTATAACGAATACAAAAGTTGTCTAAATATTCTGTTTGACAGAGTTTTACTTAATTGATTGAAAACGTTATGAAAACATTGAACTTTTTCTTCAAGAGACATCATCAGAATCTCATCAAAGGAGCATAAGTTTATTGTAATGAGTCTTATTGTGTTTCCAAGCAAATAACTTCAAGATCGTCAGGTACAAAAACATTTCCTGAAAAATATTCAGAAGCTTCTTTAGTATAAGTTTCTTTACGATTTTTAAGATCGTTGTCTTCTGTGTGGAAAAGAATAATGTTTTTGGCTCTAAGTTTTGACGCGCACTCAGCAGCATCTTTTGCCGTGCTGTGATGCTTTTCATAAGGCTTATATATGTCCCTATCTTTGTACAGACAAAAAGCTTCAGTAATTAAATAATCACTGTCTGTAACATAGCTTTCACAGTGCTCATTAAACGGTTCATCACCTAAATATGAAAGTTTGAGTCCATCCTCAAACAATGCGGTAAAACCATATTGCTTTTCTTTTGTGGATAAAATATCAAATGCTTTAAAAGACATACCGCAGCTTTGAAAATCTGAGCCATCGGTCAATTCATTAAACATGACACGCTCATTCATTAAAGCAACAAGTTTCTTAGGTAAAGTAGCGGTACAAATAGTTTTCAGCAGATTTAAAACCTTTTCATGTGAAAAAATACGCAATGAGCCTTCGTATTTACCTGCTTTCATTTTTTGCAGGATTGAGCGCATCACCCAAATAACCCCAAGAACATGATCGGTATGCGTATGGGTAACGAAAAGATCATGAATTTTATCAATGTCGATTTTAGTATCTTTAAGGAGTTTTAAAATCTGATTTCCACCGCCTGCGTCAACCATAAAATATTCATTATTGTTTCGAATAACAAAGCAGGAGTTGTAGCAATTTAAAGCTAAAGCATATCCGGTTCCTAAAAAAACAATATCGCGTTTCATTTTTAATCCTTATTTTGCTTTTGCCTTTTTGGCGTTGTATGCTTCAATCTGTTCCTTGGTTCTACTTATTGAAACCATATAAACGCCGCAGAAAATCATAATAACGGCAATTCCTTTGATGAAGCTGAAAGAATCAAGACCCCATGAAATAGCAACTGCGCAAGCAATAATCGGCTGCACATAATTATACATTCCGGCTGTAGTGGGACCCACTGCTTTTTGCCCTATCACCAACAATAAATAACTTAAAAAAGTACTTCCTATAACCACGAACAAAAGAGCTTCTATCTCATTGAAACTTAAAGCATGCCAGTTTGTTGATGTCAAACTTGTATAAGAAAAAGGAACGGCACAGATAAAAGAGAATGTAAAAAGCCATTTCATTACTGTCACAAGAGAATATTTACTGACAAGTCCTTTAAAAAAAACGATATATATGGCAAAGCTGAATTCAGCTAATAAAACTAAAATATCACCTAATATATTTCCTTGAGCTTCCTGTGAAGAACCGGTTTCTGAACTTAAAATCAAAAGCAGAGCACCGCAAGCTCCCGATGCAATACCCAATACCTTTTTACCGGTAATAGGATCGCCTAAAAATAAAGCAGCAAGAACCATTGCCCATAAAGGCATACTGGTCGTAATAATTGAGGCATTACCCGGAGTTGTGAGTCCTACTCCGAATATAAAAGATCCTTGATTAAAAATAATGGCAAAAAGTGAAGCCCAGAAAAGTTTAGCTAAATCTTTATGCGAGACATGTTCATGTTTAGTAAAAAAGGACAAGAGCCAAAACAAAATCATTGCACCGAAGATTCGGATGTCAGTCATGACCAGCGGAGTGATAGTGCCTCCGACCATAACAATTTTGGCTACAGGGGACATAAGTCCCCACAAGGCATTTGCCCCAAGTAAAGAAAGATGTCCTTTTATTGCTGATGAAGGCATATTTTATTTTCCTAATTTATTTTGCGGTGCTTATTGTAGTTTTATTTGGTTTGATTTCATCAAATTTGAACCATTTGCCCCAAAAGAGACGAATTAAGAAGATTAGACCTCTAAAACATAATTCAAGGCACATAGCTATCCAAACACCGACAAGTCCGTATTCTTGAGACAAGAAATACGCAGTAGTAAGACGTACTGCCCACATGCTAAATAAATTCATGGCACTTGGAATAAAAGTATCACCGGCACCGACGAATGCTCCGTAACATACAATAGAAGCTGCAAACATGGGTTCAGCAAAAGCCTCTATGCGTAAAACCGTTGTTCCGAGCTCTCGAACAGCTTCATCGGGAGTCAAAATTGCCATCATGTCATAGGCAAAAAAGTACAATAGAACTCCCATAATAGTCATTACGATCATGCCTATTGATACGGAAATCCTCGCAAAACTTACCGTAAGCTTCGGTCTTCTTGCTCCTACACTTTGTCCTACTAGGGTAGTAGCGGCATCTCCCGTGCCGTATCCAGGCATATAGCATAAACTTTCAGCAGTAATCGCAAATGAATGGGCAGCGATAGCGATTGTTCCTAAAGGTGCCACAATTAAAGTAGAGGCTATCTGAGCTGAACACATCGCAACATTTTGTGCTCCCATAGGAGTACAAATCTTAAGTGCTTTCTTTAAAATGGAACGTTGCGGTTTAAAAGAACCTTTCTCCTGTCTTAAATTTAGATACTTTGATTTAAAGCATAGCGTATAGCTCATTAAAAAGGATGTAACGACAAAAGCAAGCATCGTACCTAATGCTGCGCCTTGAACACCGAGATCTGCTCTGGGAATAATGAAGCTTAAACCTAAAACATCTATCTCTTTTGACGGAAAGATAAGAAAGTAATTAAACACCACATCTAAAAAACACATCATTGTGTTAAGAATGCTCGGAAGTCGCATATTTCCTGAGCAGCGATGCATGCTGGCGCTTAAGTAATTAAGCTGCATGAAAGGAATGCCTAAGGCAAAGATAAAGAAATATTTAGAAGAGTTTTCAATAATATCGCTGCCTCCGCCCAGCCAAACCGGCAATACCGGACTTATGATCATCCCGATCACGCATAAAAATAGACCTGCTGATAAACCGTAAATAAGACCCTGTCTTAAAACATTTCGTGCCTGTACAAAGTCACCGCCTCCGACCATATGCGCAACTTGAACTGAGAAGCCCATTGATACGGCTGAGCACAGACCTCCGCACATCCACATACTTGATGAAACAAGACCTATAGACGCAGAAGCGGCAGCGCCCAAGCTTCCTACCATTGCAGCATCAATATAAAACATGATGATAGTTGATATTTGCGCCAGAATGGATGGAATACTTAGTCTTATAATAAGCTCAATCTCATCCTTTAAAGTGAGCTTTTGTCTGATGCGGATTTTATCGAGTAGTTTATCTTCAGCTGCCATTATAATTTCCGTTTCTAAAACAGCATGAATTTTACAACTTTAAAAAATTTTTAAAACCGCTAACACAATAAACTAAAAGCAAAAATTATTGATAATAATTTTCCTTAAGCACCATTTTTCACATTTGTTGATTGTTTTTCTTAAAACCTTCGGTATATTGTTAAAAAATTTAATATATGTAAGGCTTAAAACATGCAATCAGAAAAACTCTATATCGGTATCGATGCCGGAACTCAAAGCGTTAAAGTTGCCGTATTTGACGAACACACCAATTGTCTTTGCTCTTATACAAAGCCTACTACATTGACCTATCCCAATCCCGGCTGGGTTGATATGGACATTGACGAGTTTTTAAACATCACAATTGATTGCATAAAATTATGCGTTGATGATGTTAAAGGTCAAGGCTACAGCGCAGACGCGATTAAATCAGTTCTTTGCGATGGTGTTATCTGCGGCATCTGTGGTGTAGATAAAGAAGGCAATGCGATTACTCCTTACATTAACTATCTAGATTCAAGAACCCAGGACGATGTTAATTATGTAAACAGCCTTAATCTTGAAATCTTTGCTAAAGAAACCGGTAATCCTGAAGCTAAATGCTTGTTCCCTGCCATGTTCGCCCGCTGGTTTATAAAAAACTCTCAAGCATTTAATGAAAAAGGCGTCAAATTCGTGCATAACGCTCCTTATATTGGAATGCATCTTGCTGGTCTTAAGGGCGAAGATGCTTATATCGATTGGGGAACCATGTCCGGTTGGGGTCTTGGCTATAAAGTTGAGAAAAAAGAATGGAGCGATGAACAACTTCAAATTTTAGGCATAGATAAAAAGTTCATGCCTCGTATTTTAAAGCCATGGGATGTTGTAGGTACTGTATGCAATGAAATGGCAAAAAGAACCGGGCTTAGTACTGATACCAAGATTTGCGCCGGAGCCGGAGATACCATGCAGTCAATGCTTGGCGCCGGAATTTTCAAAGCCAATCAAGGCGTGGATGTTGCCGGAACCTGTGCAATGTTTTGCGTATCGACAAAAGGTATTATTCCTAAATTATCGCAAAAAGGTACCGGACTTATTTTTAACAGCGGAACTTTGCCTGACACATACTTTTATTGGGGCTTTATTCGTACCGGAGGTCTTGCTTTAAGATGGTTTAAAGACTCTGTCTGCCAAAAAGGTGATGACCCGACTTATTACCAAAATTTATCTAAAGAAGCTGCAAAGATCGGCATAGGATCAAACGGTGTTATTTTCCTTCCTTATTTAACCGGCGGTACCGATTTTGCCAAAAACGCCTGCGGAGCCTTTTTAAATCTGGAGCTTGATACAGATCAATTTGTTATGTGGAGAGCTGTCCTTGAAGCTATCGGCTTTGACTATATGGAAATTGCGGATGTATATAAAGATGCGGGAGTCGATCTAACCAGGATAACGGTAGCAGAAGGCGGCAGCCGCGATCATTTATGGAATCAAATTAAGGCTGATATGCTTGACGCTGTTGTTACCCGATATAAAGTCTCAGGCGGTGCTGTCAGAACCAATAGTGTCTTTGCTGCCTATGCTGCAGGCGACGTTGACGATCTCCCAAGTAAACTTGAGTCTTTGCTTGAAAAAGATGCTGAATATGAACCGAATAAAGAAAACAGCGCACAATATCGCAAATTGTTTACACTAAAGCGAGAGTTAGTACAAAGCGATATGCCGTCTTCATTTACAAAACTTGCCAAGATTAGAGAAGAATGCTCAAAATTTGATAGTAATAAAACCTCTAACTAGCCTTAAAAGTTAGAAAAATTTCAACGGCGCTTCCTTTGTTAAGCGCCGTTTCCTTATATAGACAATAATTATTTGCCTATAAACTTGCATATAAGTTAAAAATTTTGAAGAAAAAGGAGTAAAATACGCCAAATTTTAAAGACTGATTAAGTCTTTATCTCCTCTTTAGTTCTTTTTCCTGCAGGACCATTATGACCGAACAAACCAAGCAATTTGCACCGCTTGTTAAACGCATTTTAACTGATGGTAAATGCTTAGAAGGCGGCATCTTAAAAGTCGATAATTTCATTAATCATCAAATCGATCCTGAATTATTAAAACAGATGTCTATCGAATTGGTACGTCGTTTTGCCGCAAAAGATATCAATAAAATTTTAACTATTGAAGCAAGCGGAATTGCTCCGGCTATCATGATGGGTTTTTTGCTTGACGTGCCAGTTGTTTTTGCCAAGAAAAAGAAGCCTTCCACCATGAGCGATATGCTTGTTACCTCGGTGTTTTCATTTACCAAGCAGCGTTCATATGATGTCTGTGTAGCCAAAGAATTTTTGCATAAAGGCGACAAAGTCCTTTTTATCGATGACTTTTTGGCAAACGGTAACGCTGCAAAAGGCATTATTGATTTAATAAACCAAGCAGAAGCCGAACTTGTAGGTATGGGATTTTTAATTGAAAAAGCTTTCCAGCACGGTGGAGACTACCTGCGTGGACAAAATATCCAAGTTGAATCCCTCGCTATTATTGACAGTCTTGATAATTGCACCATCACTATCAAAGAATAACCATGGAAAATACCACTAAAAATGCAGAAGACTTTAAAGCAGATCTTATCTACGGTTTAGAGGATAGACCTCCTTTAAAGGAAACTTTATTTGCGGCATTGCAGCATCTTCTGGCAATTTTTGTTGCGATCGTCACCCCTCCGCTTATCATTGCCGGGGCTCTTAAGCTTGATTACGTAACCACAGGCTTTTTAGTTTCAATGGCATTGTTTGCCTCCGGTATTTCAACTTTTATTCAGTGCAAGAGACTAGGCCCTATTGGCTGCGGTCTTTTATGCATTCAAGGTACGAGCTTTTCCTTTATTTCACCGATTATCGGCGCAGGATTAACCGGTGGCCTTAGTACTGTTTTCGGTGCGACGATTTTCGGTTCTACCGTTGAAATGTTAATCAGCCGTGTTCTTCGCTATACCAGGAAAATCATAACTCCGTTGGTATCGGGAATTGTCGTAACTTTAATCGGCTTGAGCCTTATTAAAGTCGGAGTTATTTCCTGCGGCGGCGGATTTGGCGCTATGGAAAACGGAACCTTCGGTTCAATGGAGAATTTGGGACTTGCCGCTTTAGTAATAGTATCTATTTTGATTTTCAATAGAAGTTCAAATAAATACCTGCGTATGAGTTCAATCGTTATAGGATTACTTATAGGCTACGTAGTTTCATACTTTATCGGCAGAATAGATTTTTCCGCTATTACAAGCTACGGCGGTTTTAACGTTCCGGTTCCTTTCCGTTACGGTATAGATTTTGATATCGGTGCAATTATTTCGCTTGGCATCGTTTATTTAATTACCGCTATTGAAGCTTATGGTGACGTTACGGCCAACTCTCTAATCTCCGGAGAGCCTGTTGTCGGTGATAAGTTCATCAAACGCGCATCCGGCGGTATTTTAGCCGACGGCTTTAACTCTATGCTTGCCGGTATTTTAAATTCATTCCCCAACTCGATTTTTGCCCAGAATAACGGCATGATTCAGTTGACCGGTGTTGCTAGCCGCTATGTAGGATATTTCATCGCCCTGTTTTTGATTATTCTGGGAGTTTTCCCGGCTGTCGGTTTGGTGTTCTCTTTAATTCCCGATCCTGTTTTAGGCGGAGCTACTTTACTTATGTTCGGTACCGTAGCCGCATCCGGAATCAGAATTATTGCATCTCAGCATTTAAACCGTAAAGCAATGCTCGTCATGGGTCTTAGCTTCTCTTTAGGCTTAAGCGTTGAACTGGTGCCGGATATATTAAGTCATATGCCTGATACCATTAAGCATATCTTTTCATCAGGCATTACCACCGGCGGCATCGTAGCAATTCTTTCTAATTTCTTAATCCGAATTAAGGAATAAATAAATTTCAGATCCTGCATTGTAGCAGGATCTCCTTTTTCTACCTTTCTTCATTCCTGTCTGATAATATCAAGTAGCTAATTACGTTTAAAGAAATAGTTTATTGTTCCATGAATCTCATAAAACCGCTTTATAATGCGACAATGATGGATGCTAATCAATATATTATATTTTTTCCATAAATACCTACAGATAAATACAACTCTTTGAATTTATGGCGCAAATTTTAAAATTTAATTATTCTTTACTACCGGAAGTCTGTGCTCTTTTGCATCGTATTTGGTTTGAATACGGAGATCCTAAAAAACAATTTTTCAACAAACTGCTTGCCGTACACTACTTTTTATATTGTTTAAAAAGGTCAAGCACCGCCTATTGCATTACCGACAGTAATGCAGTTGCAGGATTTTTACTGTTAAAACAAAAATCAAAAAAGCCTCGTTTTTTCATATCAAAATTTGTTTTTAAAGTTTTAGGAGGTTTTTTAAGTTTATTTGCGCAATGCAGGGAAGGTCTTAAAGTACACGATTTATATGCCTACAATTACGCAAAATTGCAGCAAGACTATCCTACTGACAAATACGACGCTGAAATTGTTCTATTAATCATCGATCCTAAATTACAGGGTAAAGGTCTTGGCAAAAAACTTATAGATTTTGCAATTAAGAAAGTACGCAAAGAAGGAGCGCAAAACGTTTTTCTGCTTACGGACACTTCATGCAACTACAAGTTTTACGACTTACTTATGTTTAAACAAGTAGCTAAGAGAAAAGGCGGATATCTATATGAAGGACAGGAAAGTCCAGAATATTTTTTCGTGTACGAAAAGAATTTATGATTAGAGGGCAGGGAAACAATTTGTTTCCCTGCAAGGGATTTAGATCAATCCGTAGATAAAAATTGCCAGAATAATAAACGGTACTACATATTTTACGTAGTTAAACCACAAATTAGTTACTTTTTGCTTCATCAAACCGTTATTATCAAGCTCGGCTTTAGCTTCATCTTTCATTACCCAGCCGACAAATAAAGTGGCGCCTAAAGCTGTGAGGACGAAACAGATATTGCCGCTAATAAAGTCAAAAGCATCAAAAATATTGCGGTTTATAAATCTTACATCTCTCCAAGGACCGTAAGCCATGATACACGGAATATTACCGAAAACAAACACACCGATTAAAGATATATTAATGGCACCTTTAAGTCTTATCTTAAACTTCTCGAACAATACGCTGATGATTACCTGGTAAATAGTAAGAGATGTGGTCAATGCGGCAATTACGAGAAGTAAAAAGAATACAATAGCAAAGAAATTGCCAAAATGCATTTCGGAAAAAGCAATCGGCAAAGATTTAAAAACAAGTGACGGACCTGAATCAGGGGCAAGATTTACACTAAATAATGACGGGAAAATCATAAACCCGGCCATAACCGCAATAACGGTATTAATGACACCGGTAATCGTTGCAGTTTTTACCATATCTTCATTATTGCTTAAATGTGAAGATAAAGTGATCATTACGCCAAAGCCTAAGGATAAGGCAAAGAATACCTGACCTAAAACATCAAGGAAAAGCTGCGGTGTGATCTTGGAAAAATCAGGCATTAAATAGAATTTGATACCCTCTCCTGCATTTTCAAGAGTCAGATTTCTTCCAACCATTACGATAAGGCATAAGAATAACAGCGGCATTAAATATTTTACTGAACGCTCAATGCCTTTAATTACGCCTTTTCTTAAAATAACCCAGTTAATCCAAACGAAAATAATTGTGCATAAAGTTATAAATATAGGAGCGTTTTCGATGTTTGCTTCATAAAAGCTTTCGGTAATTTCCTTGGTTATGGGAGCTGATAAATCAAGACCTCCGGAGATGCCAAAAGCGCCCATGAAAATATGAATAATATATGAAATAACCCACGCGCCTATCACCATGTAATATGCAAGAATGCCGAAGGCTCCCAGCAAGCCTAAATATCCGACAATCTTCCATAAAGGATTTGTTCCGGCTTTATTTTTTAAAGATAAGATAAAAGCGTCAACACTGTTGCTTTGGGCTCTGCGTCCGATAACATTTTCAACGAGAATAATAGGAATACCGACAAGCAGCATTACGATAATAAAAGTTAAAACATATGCACCGCCGCCGTTCTCGCCTACTAAATAAGGGAATCGCCAAGTTGCTCCAAAACCGATAGTAGCACCGGCAACAGTCAAAATATAAGTCAGCCGGTTAGTCCAAGTCTGTCGTGCCATAACTATATGCCTTTTTATACGAATATAAACTAGGCATTATAACAAATTGTAAGATATTAGGATAAATATATTAATTTTTACGGTTTAAGGCACGCTCTACTAATGAAATAAGTGCTTGTTTATATTCATTTTCAGGGAAAACGTTAAGTTCTTTAACGGCTTGTTCCCCTGATTGTTCTGCAGCATTTTTGCACTCTTTTAGTGTGTCGTATTTATTGATATAGCTGATTACGGTTTCAAGATCTGCATTTTCAATTGCCTTAATCAAAATTTCTTTTTCAGCCTCAGAGCATCGCTGCAATGCAAAAATAACCGGCAAAGTAATTCTTTTATCCTGAAGATCCTCTCCGGCATTTTTACCTAAAGTTTTACTGTCAGATGAATAATCAAGGCAATCATCAATTATCTGAAAGGCGTTTCCGAGGTATCTGCCGTAGTTTTTTAAAGCCGTAATGTACTTTTCTTCTTCACCCAGATAAACAGCGGGAGCTGATGCTGAAAGCTCAAATAAAGCACCTGTTTTGCAGTAAATGGTAGTGTAGTAATCTTCTACGCTGATATTTACGTCACCTTCGTTTTTGAGCTGATCAAGCTCGCCTGTTACCAGGGTTGCCAGAGTATCACTGATAATACTCAACACATCTGCTTTTTTAAGATCTTTTATTGTTGCAAAGCATCTGGTGAACATATAGTCACCGGCTAAAACAGCAACATGATTTCCCGATGTGCTGTTTAATGTAGGACGTCCGCGACGCATTAATGAGTTATCAATTACATCATCATGAATAAGCGTTGCAGTATGCAGAAGTTCAACTCCTGCTGCAAGCTTGCAAACGGCAGTCTCCTCTTCATCAGTATAGGAGGGTAAAAGATGAGAGGCCAGCAACACTAAAGCAGGGCGCATGCGTTTACCGCCGGCATTAATAATGGACAAGCATAACGAGTTTACATGTGCTTCTAGAGCTGAATCACTAAAGCCTTCAACTAAGGTAGCTTCGACCTTTTTCATTTCTGATCCAATCAAAGCCTCAAAAAGCGCCATGCATTATCCTTAAACGGCTCTAAGCCGTTATGTGTTCTAATCTATGAGAAATTTTATCACGATATTGAGATAAAAAGGCTTAATCAAGGAAGAAAAGATCAAAGAAATGAGTAATTCTATGGCAAAACGATGAACAGTACTGAGATCAC
>NZ_GL830952.1 GCF_000188195.1 Succinatimonas hippei YIT 12066 | reverse complement strand
TGTTTAGCGGTAGGAATCATCGGCCTTTAGTCCGGTGAGGATATCTCAAACAAATAAGTCGTTAACACTTTGCCGGAAGAGAGAAATTAAGTAGTTATAAAATATGATCTGAGACCTACACGGTCGATTATAAAACATTTTACTTGCTAGCTTTTTATTCTTATATCCAAAGTCCTAATCAGCCAAGTGATTAGGACTTTATCTTAATCATAAAAAATTAAGCACGTTTCATCGCTTCAAAGAACTGCTCGTTAGTCTTGGTCATGGATAATTTATCAATTAAAAATTCCATAGCCTCGATTTCACCCATAGGATGTACGAACTTACGCAAAATCCACATCTTCTGTAGTTCATCAGGAGTGGTTAACAGCTCCTCACGACGAGTGCCGGAACGAGTTACGTCAATTGCCGGATAGACGCGTTTTTCAGCAATCTTACGGGACAAATGCAATTCCATATTGCCGGTTCCCTTGAACTCTTCGTAAATCACTTCATCCATCTTTGATCCGGTATCAATCAAAGCAGTAGCAATAATAGTAAGGCTGCCACCCTCCTCAACGTTACGAGCTGCACCGAACAGACGCTTAGGACGCTGCAAGGCATTGGCGTCAACACCGCCGGTTAATACTTTTCCGGATGCTGGAACCACTGTGTTATAAGCGCGGGCAAGACGGGTTATAGAGTCCATTAAAATAACCACATCATGCTTATGCTCGACAAGTCGTTTAGCCTTTTCTATTACCATTTCGGCTACCTGAACGTGACGTGTAGCAGGCTCATCAAAGGTTGAAGCAACGACTTCACCTTTAACCATACGCTGCATTTCGGTGACTTCTTCAGGACGCTCATCAATTAACAATACAATTAAAGTGCACTCAGGGTTATTTACGGCAATAGAATGCGCAATGTTTTGCAGCAGCATGGTTTTACCGGCTTTAGGAGGAGCGACGATAAGACCGCGCTGTCCTTTACCGATAGGTGCGGTTAAATCAATAACTCTGGCGGTAATGTCTTCTTTAGAACCGTTGCCGAGCTCTAAGCGCATTCTGGTATCGGCAAATAAAGGAGTGAGGTTTTCAAATAGGATCTTATTGCGGGCGTTTTCGGGTTTTTCGTAATTAATGGAATCGACTTTAAGTAAGGCAAAGTATCTTTCCCCTTCTTTAGGCGGACGGATTTTGCCTGAAATCGAATCGCCGGTTCGGAGATTGAAACGTCTTACTTGACTTGGAGATACATAAATATCATCGGGACCGGCAAGATATGAAGAATCGGCACTGCGCAGAAAACCGAAACCGTCAGGCAAGATTTCAATTACGCCTTCACCGAAAATATCTTCACCGGTACGGGCGCACAATTTTAAAAGCTGGAAAATGATTTCTTTTTTGTTAAGACGCGCGGTATTCTCAATACCGGCCTGATCGCACATTTCAACGAGCTGTGCAACGGGAGTATTCTTAAGTTGAGTAAGATTCATATTAAAATCAAAAACGCAGGGGATGCGTAATATCAGTTATTAATGGTGAAAATTGCTAATTAACATACAGGAATATGTTAAGAAATCCGAAATCAAGGGAAACTGTCAACCGCCAAGCCGGCATTAAAGAACCGAACAGATCCGAAATAATCCGCACTTGTTTCCTGCCAACAGCCAAACGATTCGCACCACAAACCACCTGACATCATCCGAGGCAAACTCTGAACCTTGTCTCGAAATGAACATGCCTTCAAAACAAGCTTATATAACAAGCTCTATGCATATTCCCAACAGGAAAAGTTAACGGAGCTGATAATATCACACTTTTACGTTAAAACAAAAAATTTCCGTCTTAAAGCTTATTTTAGCTGTCACAACATATTCTGATTATTAACATATTTATAAGGCAAAGCTTTAAGTTCATCATCAAAACCTGAAATAATCTCTTCTATAAACGGTGAAGCCCCCGTTGTTTCAAGCTCTTGCGCAAAATTGTAACGTTTCATGGCATAAGTAAGAACAAGCTTTTCCTTTGCCCTGGTAATCGCCACATACGCAAGCCTACGTTCTTCATCCTTATTTTTCTCAGACCTGACGGAAGGAAGAATATTTTTCTCCATCCCAGCGACTATAACGACATTAAACTCAAGCCCTTTAGCCGAATGTATCGTCATCAGTCGTACCGCGCCCTCATCTATCTCATCGGTACTGCCTTTTTCATCCATTTCACCTGATCCGATTAAAGTGATATTGGAAATAAAAGCCGTAAGCGGAGAGATTTGTGCTTCTTCCTCATTAACATCGGCAAACATTCTTTCGTAAGATTTATTAAAAATATGCGCGTTATTTACAAGCTCAAGGAGGTTTTCCTCGCGCATATTGTCTTTAAATTTATTTTGTTCCTTTTCATCCTTTAACTGATAATACTCACGAAGACCGGTCTGCTCGATAAGATTTTTCATAAAATCCTGCAAATCGTTATCTTTTTGCTTTTTCAGATTTTCAATCAAAGAGTAAAACTCACTAATCTTTTTAGCGAGTTTTACTAAAGCTTTATTATCGGTTTTCTTATCAATTTCAACGTACTTATAAACTTCTTTTAAAGCGGCATATAAAGAAATACCTCTTTCTTTGGCGACAGCGCTTAGCTCCCTGATAACAGCAGGACCTATCTTTCTTGAAGGAACATTGATAATGCGCAGCAATGAAGTATCGTCATTTTGATTAATTATCACCTTAGCATAGGCAAGCGCGTTTAAAATTTCCTCCCTGTCATAAAAGCGCATCCCTCCTAAAACCACATAAGGGATGCCGTAATTACCCAGCTCCGTTTCAATTAATGATGATTGTCGGTTATTGCGATATAAAACAGCTATTTCTTTATATTGAACCCCGTTATTTTTTAAGATTCTGATAATACGTCTTATACCTTCGGCTTCAGCATGAGCATTTGCAAAGCTGCGGATCTCGACAGGACCGCCGCGCCCTCTGTTTCCGTGCAATTCTTTTAAAACCAAACGTTCACTGTTATGAGCAATCAAGACGTTGGCTAAATCCAAAATATTCTGTCGTGATCTGTAATTTTCAATAAGTTTTATCTTTGTAACCGGAGCAAACTCATCGCAAAATTTCTGCATATTGCCGCTGTCGGCTCCGCGCCAGCCGTAAATTGACTGATCATCATCGCCTACGGCCATAATATCGGTATCAGGACCTACAAGCAGCTTCAATAATTTAAACTGTAAAGCATTAGTATCTTGAAACTCATCAACTAAAATCTGCTTAAAACGATGTTGCAGAAGCTCCCTTACCCCGACATTGTTTTGCAAAAGCTCTACAACGCGTAAAATAAGCTCGGAAAAATCGACAAGATTTTCGCGCTGACAGGTTTTTTCATAACTTTCATAAGCTTTAAGCAAAACAGGATCGGCTTTTTGATTTATATTTTCCGCCAATGACGCAACCGCGGCAAAGCGTAAACCGTTCTCCTTAAAATCCGAAATAAGATCGGCAATCATTCCCGGTTCATACTTTTTAATGTCGACATTTAACTCTTCTTTTAAAATGCGTTTTATAAGCTTTTTCTGATTATCCGTATCAAGCACGGTAAAATCAGGCAGCAAACCGGCCTGTTTTGCATAATTGCGCAAAATTCTTAAACTGAAAGAATGAAAAGTATTTGCCCATAAACCGTCGACCGAGTGCCCCATAATAAGCTCAATGCGCTCACGCATTTCTCTTGCTGCCTTGTTGGTAAAAGTTACAGCCAAAACCTCACGCGGCAAAAGCATTTCCACCTGTAAAAGCCAGGCAATGCGCGATACCAAAACCCTGGTTTTGCCTGTACCTGCTCCTGCAATAACCAAAATATTGGACAAAGGAGCGGATACCGCTTCTTTCTGTTCTTTATTAAGCGGATCAATTATGGACGTGGACATTGTTAAATATTAAGTAATTCTTTAAGTTCACAAAGATTAGATAAGGCAACTTGGGGCAGCACTCTTATTTCGCTAAAACCGGGAGAATCTCCTGCAAAGCCCCGATACAGCCACGCACATTGACAACCGGCATAAACAGCGCCGTGCACGTCGGAATAAGGCTCATCCCCGATATGCAGAATATTTTCAGCCTTGATGTTAAGCATTGAGGCATACGCATTAAATAAATCGGCATGCGGCTTTGCCTTAAGGCCTAAAAAGCTCGGCCTTAAATTATAATCAAATGATTGAAAAAGACCGGAAATTTTCAAATCCGAGTTGCCGTTTGACAAAGCTGCAACAGGATAATGCTTGCGCAGCTCAGTGAGCAGCTTAAAAGAAGAAGCGGGAACTTTAGCTTTAGAGCGTATCGACACAAAGTAAGCCACTAACTCCTCAGCCTCTTTCATTCCCCGCGGCAAAGGGCGATTTAGCGCTTTAAAGCCCTCGTATAGAGTATGAACTCTAAGCTTGGTCACATCTTCTTTAAATTCAGGATGCTTAAAACCTAGCGCAAGCTTCATTGAAGACCAAAAAGAATCCGTACCGAAACCTTGCGGCAAATGGTAACGGTTTTGTAAATAAACGGCAAAAATCTCTTCGGCACGCTTAATAACAGGATGATTGTCGTACAAAGTATCATCAAGATCAAAGGAAAGAGCCTTAACTTTAGTTACGTCGAACTTTTTAAAAAACTTCATGACTCCTCCTTATGAAGTTTGGCACGAGGATGGGCTTTACTGAAGATTTCCTGCAGTTTAGCAAAGTTTATATGCGTATAAACCTGAGTAGCGGCAAGACTTGAGTGCCCCAGCATTTCCTGTACCATACGCAAATCAGCGCCGTTGCCTAAAAGCTCAGTAGCAAAAGAGTGCCGCAATTTATGCGGAGAAATTTTAATGCTAAGACCGGATTTAGACGCAAGCTTATCTAAATTCTGCTGCACAGCTCTGGTAGTCATTCGTCTGCCGAAACGATTTAAAAATAGTGCCGTATCTTCAGGATTAAAAGCATCTCTTACTTTCAAGTAAATACGGATCCAATTTAAAGCCTGAGAACCGACCGGAACGGAACGTTCTTTTCCTCCTTTACCGAAAACTCTGACTTCCTGCGCAGTTTCATCTAAATCGCCTAAATTTAAAGCCACCAACTCTCCCACGCGAAGTCCTGAAGAAAAAAGTAATTCAGCAATGGCTCTATCTCTTATTTCCTTGGGAGACGAAGGATCGACTGTAAAAAGCTGATCAATTTCATTAGACGATAAAACTTTCGGTAAGGGTTTTCTTACTTTAGGTGCATGAATCAAAGAGCAAGGATTGGATGATAATTTCTTTTTTTTAATTAAAAATTTAAAAAAAGAACTCAAAGCGTAAATGTCATGCGCCACCGATACCGAAGACAAACGCTCGGCATCAAAGCTGAAATTAAATTCTTTTAATAAAAAGCGCATCTCTTTTTCGCCGATTTCCGACCAGCTTTTCAGCTGAGGGAAATTGTATTTTAAAGAGACAAGAGCCTTGCGCAGCACCCTGTCATAAGATGCCACAGTATTAGGACCGGAGCGTTTTTCATTAGACAAATACGCAATAAAGGAGTCAGCGTCCCTTTCAAGCTCATCCATCAAATAACAATTTGTCCTTCATAAACCAAAACGGCAGGTCCTGACATCATTACGGGAGAATTTTTTCCATCCCATGAAATATTAAGACTGCCTCCGGGCAAATTGACCTTCACCGGAGAGACCAGCCGATGCTGAACGATTCCGGCAACGACCGCCGCACAAGCTCCGGTACCGCAAGCTAAAGTTTCCCCGCAGCCACGTTCAAATACGCGTAAATTAATCTCATGATCATTTACTTTTTGCGAAAAGCCGACATTAACTTTTTCCGGAAAACGTTCATGTTTTTCAACTAAAGATCCAAGCTCATGGACAGGAGCGGTTTTAACGTCTTTAACATTAATTACGGCATGGGGATTTCCCATGGATACTGCACCGATTGTTACTGCATCAAAACCTTTTACACATAACTCATATGATTCGCTTTGAGCCTCTGCTTTAAAAGGAAGTTTCTCAGGATCAAGCTGCGGAACCCCCATGTTAACGGTAACCGAATCATCATTGTTTAATTTAAGACGTAATACTCCCGAAACCGTGCTGACCTTAATATCACGCTTATTGGTCAATCCGTGATCCACAACAAAACGCACAAAACAGCGTGCGCCGTTTCCGCACATCTGAACCTCGGATCCGTCGGCATTAAAGATTCTGTAATGAAAATCAACTTCAGGATCGTAAGGAGGTTCTACCAAAAGCAATTGATCAAACCCCACACCGAAATGTCTGTCTGACAAACGTTTGATTAATTCAGGACTGAAGAAAATTTTTTGAGTAACCCCGTCTACAACCATAAAGTCATTGCCGAGGCCGTGCATTTTTGAAAATTTTAAAATCATTTTTTAAGCTCTTCTTGGTAACTTTTTCATAATAGTGAAAAACTGCAAGACTTGCTACAAAAAGTTAAAAAACGGATTTTGTTTTTTTAATTCATACCCAAAAATATTAAAAAATCAGCTTCACGCTAAGCCTCTTCAATTGCCGCCACTTCACGCACAGGTCCATGCGTCTCATCCTTGTTTTCATTGATAATGACAATTGCAAGCGTAATGACTTCCTTATCGC
>NZ_GL830951.1 GCF_000188195.1 Succinatimonas hippei YIT 12066 | reverse complement strand
TTTTGCTCACATTAAAATTATTTAAAATTTTTTTATCTCCTTACCTCTAATACCTTTAGTTTTCCGTCACCTTCTTTCCTACTTACTTCCCCTCTCGCTTAAAAATAAAGCTCATACTTCCTAAAGCACGAGCTTTTTTATTTCTAATCAGCCACTATCCTTTAGTCTCTACTCCTTGTACTCTACAGGATCGACTGCTCCGTTTGCTTCAAACGCCTTCCTGCGGTCTATACACGTCGCGCATTTTCCGCAGGGTTTATCTTTACCTTCATAACAACTCCACGTCATTTCATACGGAACTTTAAGTTTTAATCCGGTTTTAACGACTTCTGCCTTATTTTGTCCGGCAAAAGGAGCGACAATTCGCTCTTTTGAATAAGTACCTAATGATATAGCCTTATTCATTGCCTCAATAAATTCCATTGAACAATCCGCATAAGCGTTTAAAGCGGCATCATCAGCGTGGGCACCTAAATAAATCTCTACCTCATCATCAGGATAAATAGAGCCGGCAAGACTTGCGACACTTGCTAAAAACAAACCGTTTCTAAACGGCACATAGGTATTTACTTTACCATGGACGGCTATTTGAGTACTGTATGATCCTTCTTCAATGTCTTGAGAGGAGTTTTCAAGTAAAGCACAATTACTATTTTTAAACATCATGCTCAAATCAAGCTCATAATGTTTTACCTTATAGTAATCAGCAAGCTGTGCGGCACACTGTAATTCCTTTTTATGTTTTTGACCGTAAAAAATAGACACGGAACTTACGTTTTCCGCTCCCAGCTTATCAACTGCAAAAGCAAGACATGTAGTTGAATCTACGCCGCCGCTGCTTAAAACCAGTGCTTTTAACATTTAATGCTATCCCTTCTAAAAATTTATATATAACTACAAGGTATAACAAGGCCCGGCAAAAGTCGGGCCTTTTAACGCTTAAACTCAATACTAAAGGCTATGCATCAGCCCATACTTCTTTAGCTATTTCGCAGACAAGTCGAATTTTAGCCCATTGTTCTTCATGACTTAAAATATTGCCTTCCTCAGTTGAAGAGAAACCGCACTGAGTAGATAAACACAATCTATCAAGCGGTACGAACTTAGAAGCTTCTATAATGCGCTTTTTAACAACTTCCTTATCTTCAAGCTGTCCGAACTTAGAAGAAACCAAACCTAAAACTACGGTTTGATCTTTAATAAAGCGCAAAGGCGAAAAATCACCGGCCCGATCGGTATCATATTCAAGGAAAAAGCCGTCCACAGCACATTTTCCAAACAAGACAGGGGCAATCGGCTCATACCCGCCTGAAGAGAACCATGTAGAACGGAAATTACCGCGGCAAATATGCATGCAAATAACCATATCCTCTGGTTTTGACTGCATTATGCGATTGATAACCGCTACATAATTTTCAGCAAGTTTATCAAGATCAATGCCGCGCTTTGCGTAGTTCTCGCGTTTTTCAAGAGAACAAAGCTCACCCCAAGAAGTATCATCAAGCTGCAAATAACGGCAGCCGCGTTCATACAAAGCTTTTACCGCATCGCACCAGGCATTGGCAATATCCTCAAATAGAGCTTCTTCATTATTTTTATAAAGCTCAATCGGCTCGTAGTTGGCTTCTCGTACACAGCAAATCAAATGCAGCATTGAAGGCGATGGAATAGTGAATTTAACTTGGTGCTCGCCGGCTATATTCTTTAATTTAGAAAAGGCCTCCAAAAAAGGATGCTCGTTTGAAAAAGCGATTTTACCCACAATTCTTATCGTCTCAGCTTTAGGCTGACGCTCAGCAAATTCTACGGACCAGGCTTTTGCTTTAATATGCTCAATACCGTTTAATGCTGCCAAAAAGTCCAAATGCCAGAAAGCCCTACGAAATTCACCATCGGTAACGGCTTTTAAGCCGTTATCGATTTCAAGCTTAACCAAAGCAGCTATTTCCTCATCTTCAATTTGAGTTAATTCTGCTCTAGTGATCTTGTTGTCTTGGAAAAAACGACGCGCATTTACAATTTTAGAAGAACGCAAAAAAGATCCGACATGGTCGGCACGATAAGGAGGATTAACATGTGCCATTATATTTATCCTTAAAATTTATAGTTGATTTTTTTAGCTTTAAGATTGTTACCGATGACCAAATTTAAATCCATACAAACTTTAAGTTTCTATAAAATTTGCTCTTAATAAGTGCATATTTAATTAAAAAGTTACCTAATCTTAAAAAAATACTGCTAAAACATCCAACTAAGCAAAGTTACACCACTCTATTTTTTATCGAGCTTTAAAATTACATAAGGAATTACCTGCGATAATCCGCAAATCAAAAACATCATGCCGTATCCTGTAAACTCTGCAACAAATCCAAACAACAGCGCGCCAAGTCCAAGTCCTAAATCAAAACAACTTGAATATGTAGCATTTGCAGCCCCAACGCGATCACTTGGAGCACGTAAAACAGCCAAAGTCTGAGTCGCCGCCATCACAGCACCTTGTGCCAAACCGTACAACACGCCGCAAATTAAAAAAGTTACAGTATTAAAAGAGAACGACAGTAAAACCAAAGATAAAGACAAAGCGATTATTCCTGGACCGATAACCGCTTTACAGCCTATTCTGTCTGCAAGTTTACCTATATACGGACGACTGAACATTAAAGCTGCCGCGAAAAAAGCAAAAAACAATCCCACATGCGAAACCCCGTGCTCCTGTCCGAATAAGGCTACAAAAGTTACAATCGCGCCATAGGAGGCATTTGAGCACAGAACAATAAAAGACGGCATTAAAGAACGTTTTTCAATAAGCGTACGCTTTTTATGGGGATTAACCTCAATCTTTTTATATTTAACCAAAAGACAAATGATAAAAGCCCCGGCAAAAAACAATGTCCCTAAACGAAACATCCATTCAAACGGCAGACTTAAAGCCAAAGCCGGCGCTATCGCCATAGCAAGTGAACAGGACAGCGAAAAATACCCCATTCCTTCACCGAGACGTGAACGGGGAATAAAATCAGTTACAGCCGTTACAGATCCGGTCGCAGCAACACCCCAGGCAATTCCATGAAGCGTTCTTATCACCAAAATCATAAAAATCGTCTGAAATACACCTAAAAAATAAGCCAGGATCGTCATTAAAAGCAAGCCGCAGGACAACACCTTAAATCGACCGAAGCGATCAAGAAGATTTCCGGCAATAAGCCGTGAAACAATAGCAGGAACTGAAATCAAAGCAGTAGCCAAGCCCAAAATAAAATCATCTGCTCCCAAAGACTTTAAAAACGGAGGCAAACCTGATGGGTAAAATTGGAAACCGAAGAACAAAAAACCGTTAGTTAAAATCATTAAAAGATAATTACGTGTAAATAAAGTCTCTTTTACCGATTTTTCTTCTTTGTTGCTAGAATCATTTGTCTTTATCATTATTCTTACCTTTTGATTTTATTATTTTTATCGTGCATTAATAGTAAAGTTCGCTTTGTAAAAAAGAGTTACACGACTTCAAAAAACACACAGACTGCGCGATAAAATATTGCAACAACGTTACAATATTCTTTTATTTTTTCTTTTCTCTTGTCCATTATGTTTGATTTACATATTCACAGCTTATACAGCAATGACGGTGAATATTCACCTACAGATCTTGTCAGGCAATGCGTTAAAAGCGGCATCAACGTCATGGCAATAACCGATCACAATACCGTAGCCGCAACAGGTGAAGCTAAGAAATCTGCATTAGAACATAATATTGACTATATTCCCGGAATAGAAATTGACTGCACTTTTAAAAATACTAATTTTCATGTATTAGGTTTAGGTATTAATTTTAATGATGCAGTCTACAAAGAGATAGAAAACAATATCCGTACTCAAGGACAGACAATCTCGTATTCACGACTTCAAAAAATCCGCGAGCTTGGCTTTAATATAAAAGAAGACGATCTTCATGCTCTTTCAAAACACAGTTTCTGGCCTGAAACATGGACCGGTGAAATGTTTGCTGAAATTGTCTTAAATCACCCGGATTATAAAGATCATCCTTTATTAAAGCCGTTCAGATCAGGAGGGGAGCGCAGCGATAATCCGCTTGCCAATTTTTATTGGGATTTTTTTGCACAAGGAAGATCCTGCTTTGTTAAAGCTTCATATCCCGACATGACTAATATCATAGATATCATTCATCAAACTCACGGCTATGCAGTTTTAGCCCATCCCTGCGTCAACCTTAAAGGCAAGATGCAGCTTCTTACTGATATCATAAAAGCAGGAATAGACGGAATTGAAGCTTTCAGCAGTTACCATACCAAAGAACAAGCTGCGTATATTTTTGATATCGTAAAACAAAATCATCTTTTCACCACCTGCGGCAGTGATTATCACGGCAAAATAAAACCGGCGATACGTTTAGGTCAGCATCATTGCACTTTAACCGCGGAAGAAATGGAAAAACAGCTTATATCCTTACTTTAGAGTAACTTTTCATGCAGATAAAACCGTGTACCTTACTTGATGACAAAACTATAAGCGAATTAATCGAAATATGGGACAAGGCCGTACGCAGCTCTCACTTTTTCTTAAGTGAAAAAGACATTGCTTTTTTCAAGCCGTTAATTTGCAATCAATACTTTAAAGCCGTCAAACTATTTGTTATCCATGATGAATACAACAAAATTGCCGCTTTTTTAGGTTTAAGTGATCATATGGTAGAAATGCTTTTTGTGCATCCTGCTCAGCAAGGAAAAGGCTACGGCAGTGCACTTCTTGAGTTTGCCTACACTAAAAAAGGCATCGGACGTGTTGACGTGAATGAAGAAAATCAACAGGGACTTAATTTTTACTTAAATAAAGGCTATGAAATTATAGGACGAGACGAATTCGATCCGCAGAGAAAAGCTTTTCCCATTTTACACTTAAAAAAAGCCTGAAAATCTTTGCCGATTAAAAGCAAAAAGCCCGAAGAATAATTTTCTACGGGCTATTTAACTTTGATTTATTTTTATTACGGACGAACTTTTACTGAAACGCCTTCCTCTGTGGCGTAAAGCACCATATCGGCACCGCGCTTGGCAAAAAGTCCTACGGTAACTACACCAGGAATTGCGTTAATCTTGGCCTCCATCGCTAACGGATCTTCAATCATGAAGTCATGAACATCAAGGATCTCACAGCCGTTATCAGTAATGCAGCCCTGACGCAAAATAGGATTTCCGCCTAAAGCTCTTAAAGAACGCGCAACTTGCTCTCGCCCCATAGGAATAACTTCAACCGGTAACGGGAATTTACCTAAAGTCGGCACCAATTTGGACTTATCGACGATACAAATAAACTTCTCTGCCATTGAAGCTAAGATCTTCTCACGCGTAAGGCAAGCTCCGCCGCCTTTGATCATGTCAAAAGCAGGATTAACTTCATCGGCGCCGTCAATATACACGCCATAAGGCTCTACATCATTAGGATCGAGTACGCGAATACCGATATCCTGAAGCATCTTGGTGGTCTTATTGGAACTGCTTACCGCCGCATCAACTTTAATCTTAAAACGATCGATTGCTTCAATAAATTTGACTACGGTAGATCCCGACCCTACGCCTAATATTCCGTCTTTGGGAATATATTTAAGCGCCTCCTCCGCAACCATTACCTTTAACTCATCCTGAGTCATGAGATGCTCCTTACTTTAAAGTAATACGCGCAAAACGACGTTTGCCGACTTGGAAAACATAAGTGCCGTTAGCAATTGCCTCATCTTTATCAGCAATTACCTTACCGTCAATTTTAACCGCATTTTGCTTAATCATGCGCATAGCCTCTGAAGTTGAAGCGCAAAGTTGTGAGTTTTTCAGCAAAGTAGGAAGAGGAGCATTATCTAAAGTAAGCTCCGGCATTTCATCAGGGACAGCCCCTTTGGCAAACTGATTGATAAAAGACTCTACTGCTTTATCTCCTTCTTCCTTACCGTGATAACGGGCTACGATTTCACGACCGAGTTCCATCTTGGCATCACGCGGGTTCATCTGCCCTGATGCACAATTAGCTTTAAGCTCGGCAATTTCCTTTAAAGGACGGAAAGACAATAAATCGAAATAAGTCCACATCAAATCGTCGCTTAAAGACATGATCTTACCGAACATATCATTAGGAGCGTCATGAACACCGATATAGTTGCCGGCAGACTTTGACATCTTCTTAACGCCGTCAAGACCTACCAAAAGCGGCATCATTAATACGCATTGCGGCTCCTGACCGGCGTCTTTTTGCAACTCACGACCCATTAAAAGGTTGAATTTCTGATCGGTACCGCCAAGCTCAATGTCGGCTTTCAAGCACACACTGTCATATCCTTGGAACAAAGGATATAAGAACTCATGGATGGCAATTGGCTGTCCGCTCTGATAACGCTTGGTAAAATCGTCGCGCTCAAGCATTCTTGCAACGGTAAGCTTTGAGGCAAGGCGGATTGTGCCCTCAGCCCCGAGTTTACCGAGCCACTCGCTGTTATAACGGATAATGGTCTTGTCTTTATCCAAAATTTTAAATGCCTGTTCGGCATAAGTTTTGGCATTTTCTAAAATCTTCTCGCGTGAAAGCTGCGGACGAGTGGTGTTTTTACCTGAAGGATCTCCTACCGATGCAGTAAAATCACCGATAATCAAAACGACCTGGTGGCCGAGCTCCTGAAAGGTACGCAATTTATTTAAAATAACGGTGTGGCCTAAATGAATATCAGGAGCGGTAGGATCCATTCCGAGTTTTACAATTAACTTACGACCGCTTTCCAGTTTCTTCTTTAACTCTTCAATCGGGATAATTTCTTCTGCGCCGCGGCAAATCTCGTCAAGCGCTGTTTGTACGTCTACCATTGACTCTCCTAAAAAATAATTCTTTAAAATGCAGACTATTCTAAACGATTTAACGGTCATTTGCAGTAAAACAAAGGTTTTTACGCAAACCCCCGCTTTTAATACACAGTAAAATTAAAGTTTGCCTAAGATTTCGGACAAGATGCTTTCAAGCCTTAACGAAACTCTTGTTATAGCATGTATATATAACTATCAAATCAATATATCATTTTTTAAAATTTAGTAATTAAAGAAAAAGCATCAGACAATGAGCCTACTCTCATAGAAAGCTCTGCAGCTTGACTTGCAACGGTTGCAATGACTTTAACTTTATTAATATCTTCAATCATCGCTAGATTATCCTGATGCATCGTTTTATTTTTATCAAAATTGTTAAGGATTATGCCGTTAATTGCGATACTCTTAGATTTTAAATAATGACAGCAAAGCGTCGTCTGATTTATAGTACCAAGACCGGCATCGGCAACAATGACAACAGGCAGACATAAAAGCTTAACGATGTCCTCAAGCAAAATTTTCTTGTCTTTTTCATAGACAATAGGACAAACGATACCACCGGATCCTTCCATTAAAACATAATCATGAAGCGCTGCTACTTGATGAAAATCTTCACTTACCTTTTTAAGATCGACGAATCTTTGCTCAATGCGTGCAGCCAAATGAGGAGACAACGGATCCTGATACAAATATGACAATAAGCTTTCATAGCTCTGTTTAAGTCCCGCGACATCTTTCACATAACCTGCATCAGAGTTTTTAATGTTGTCTTCTCCGCTTATTGCCGCTTTGTAATATCCGACATTTAAATTTTGCTTAACTAATGACTTGCATATTAATGCGCTTACATAGGTTTTACCGATATCGGTATCGGTACCGGTCACAAAAACAGCTTTCATTTTTAATTCCTTAAACGAGCTTTAACATAACACGGGATCCAGCTTAAATTTACCCCGTTTGGTACTTTAAATTTTGCTTCATATTCCCACATAAATCTTTTCAGGATCCCAGGAGTCCATTGGTGAGAAATAAGCGAATTAGTTCCGGTTTCTTTAAAAAACTTTAAAAGTTTATACGGATTTTCAAAGATTAGACTTTGTTTTTGCAACTCAAAAATATCTATCTCAAAGCCGCATTCCTCTAAAATGCTTAAAAGTTCTTGTTCGGTTAAATATTTAATGCATGGCAGTCCTAAAGACTCAAGTTCAACACAGGTACCGCTTAAAAAAGTTGAAAAACACAACGTTCCGCCCTGCTTTAAATTGGTTTTTATATGCAAAAGCGCCTTTTTAAAATCAACAAACCACTGAAAGACCGCGTTGCTTACGATTAAATCGCATGACTGCTTAAGAGACAAACATGTCGCATCACCTTCAATAAAAAAAATTTCAGGAATATTTTCTTTTAAATGTAGTAACTTATCTTCACAATAATTTAGCATCAAAGAGCTGATGTCATTTATATAAAGCGTCTTAATATCAAGTTTATTAAGTAAAAGTTCACTTAAAAATCCGGTACCGCAGCCTATTTCATAAACCTTATTTGCACATAACTTCGGATCAATTAACCCAATTAAATCCTCTGCCATAAGCTTTTGCTTAAAAGCGGCATTTTCATAACTCAAAGCCGCCTTAGAAAAACGGGTTTTAATTAAATTTTTATTCATTCCAATTTTTCTTTAAAAAATTGAGCACTATAGTGGGACACATCAAGCTTGACAACGTTTAAAGCAAGATCCCGCCACCCGCGCTCTTGATTTAAAGGCGCAATAATAGCATCTTTAAGTCCGATAAAAGCCTCATCCCAAATGTTTTCACCGGGGCAATGCGATGCCGACTTACCGGCTAAAAAAATAAGTTCATTTTTAAATGAATCAATAGAACGTAGCGGCTTAACTTTAGAAAAAGCAATAAACTCTTGTCCGCGTCCGCACATTCTGCGATAAAATCGCATCATATTGTCCTCGCTTAAATTAGCCAAAGTAGCTTGATAAAGTGCAGAATCTACTCCTTTTTCACTGTTGACGCCAAATGGAGTACCGTTTATTGCAATCATTTTCCGCGGCTTTCTCTCCGTCTTGCTTACAAAAATATCCGCCATCATTACGCCAAGCGACCATGCAATCACATCATATTTTTCATATTTGTAAATAACACCAAAATCAGCGCTGTCATCTTCATAGTCATAAACAAAAAGAGTATCTGAGCTTAGTTTTAATGAAAAAAACGGAGTTAAATCCTGACCGAACCCCAGAAATACCACTTTAAGCGTATCTTGAGCCGTACCTTTTAAAAGTCTTGTTTTCATTTGTCCTTCTCTAAAAAGTCTTTAAATTTTTCTATTACTGCGCAAAGTTTTTCAATAACCGTTTCATCCATACCGGCACTTAATGAAAGACGTAATCGTGCCTGTCCTACAGGTACGGTAGGATGACGAATGGGAAGAACGAAAAAACCGTGCTCTTTAAAAAACTCGGAACCTTTGACAGCAGCTTCATTAGTATTGACGACAATTGGAATTATCTGACTTGAGCTTATTACATTAAACCCCAGATCTTTAAGACAACTTCTCACTTGTCCGGCTGCCTTTTCAAGAGATTCCCGTCTTTTCTCTGCTTCGTTAAGCTTATTGAGCATAAACGATGCATGCAGCGCATTAACGGGAGGCAATGAGGTCGTAAAAATAAAAGGCCGTACCGTATTCATCAAATACTCTTTTGTCATCGCGTCGCACAAGAAAAAAGCTCCGCAGCTGCCTGCAGCTTTTCCCAAAGTACACAAAATATAATCAACTTTATCTAATATATTGAGTTTACAGCATAAACCCAAACCGCTTTTACCATATACACCGAAGGAATGAGCTTCATCCACATACAATTTGATTAAAGGATATTTTTCTTTAAGTAAAACAAGCTTATTTAAAGGTGCAAAGTCTCCGTCCATGCTGAAAACGGCTTCAGTTATGATAATAATTTCCTTAAATTTTTCTTGATACTTAACAATCAAAGTCTCAAGATGTTCAATATCGTTATGAGCAAAACGCATGAATTTAGCGCCGGATCCTTTTATACCGTCAATCATCGAAGCATGGATAAGCTTATCGGCAAGAAACAACGTTTCTTTCCCTCCCAACACCTGCAAAATACCGCTGTTGGCATCAAAACCGGAATTGAACATAAGACAGGATTTATGAAATAACTTGCTTGCTTTTTCTTCAAATAATGAATGCTCGGCAAAAGTACCGGTTAAAAGTCTTGAGCTAGTTGATGAAAAAAGGGCATCTGAGGCTGAAAGGAATGCTAAAAATTCTTGGCGTATAGTCAAATCATGACCTAAATTTAAATAATCATTTGACGATAAATTAATAAGCTTTTCACCGTTATAATCAATATAAATATCGTTTTGACGATGAGGGTTAACCGATCGCAAAGATCCGTTTGCTTTACATGAAGCTAAAAAGGCGCTTATCATTTGATCCGTCATTTTTTCTGTTTTTACCTTTGTTTGCGAAAAATTTTTTATCGCTTTGGAAAATCGTAATGCTTAATTTAATTACTCAAAAAATCCTTGATGGAAAAGCAATTACGCGTGAAGACATATCATACATTATTGCTTACGATAATGTGGAAGAGCTTATTTTCTCTTCCCATAAAATAACTTTAAAATTTGCTTCCCGAAAATTTGATTCCTGCTCCATAATAAATGCAAAATCAGGTCTTTGCACGGAAGACTGCAAATGGTGTGCCCAATCATCACACTATAAAACAAATATTGCCGTTTATCCTCTCGTTAATAATGAGGAATGTCTTAAAGAAGCTCTCCATTGCGAGAAAAAAGGCGTTAAAAGGTTTTCTTTGGTAACTTCAGGACGTAAGCCTTCTCCAAATGAGCTTAAAGAAATTAACCTTTTACTGACATATCTGAAGCTAAATAGCAAGATTGCTTTATGCGCATCCTTAGGTCTTCTTAATAAAAATGATTTGAAAAAACTAAAAGAATCAGGTCTTTCCCGCTATCACTGCAATTTGGAGAGTTCGGAAAATTATTTCAAAAATCTATGTTCAACCCATAAATTCAGCCAAAAAATTGCGGTTATCAAAGCAGCAAAAGAAGTCGGACTTGAAGTTTGCTCCGGCGGAATTATCGGGATGGGAGAAAGCATGGAAGACAGAGCTGATCTAGCTCTTACATTAAGAGATCTTGAAATTCAATCGGTTCCGCTTAATATCCTGCACCCGATCCCCGGCACTCCGCTTGAAAATATTCCTTTATTAAGTGACTTGGAAATTTTAAAAACCGTCGCTCTTTTCCGTTTTATTCTGCCGCATGCCTATTTGCGTCTTGCAGGAGGCAGAGCGCGGCTTAGCGAAAAAACTTTAAGACAAGCTTTATACGCAGGCATAAACTCGGCAATAGTAGGCGATTTACTTACCACTTTAGGCTCGGATATCGATACTGACAAAAAGCGTTTTGCGGAGGCCGGATATGAACTTTGATAATCTCATTGATCCCTTTGACAGAGATCACCTTATCCATCCTTATACCTCAATATTAAATCCGCTTCCTGCGTTTAAAGTCAAAGAAGCTAAAGGATGTACCATAACTTTATCTGACGGAACGAAGCTTATTGACGGAACTTCATCATGGTGGTGCGCACTTCACGGCTACAACGTAAAAGAATTAAATGATGCTCTGTGCGAACAATTACAATCCATGGCCCACGTGATGTTCGGAGGACTTACTCACGATCCGGCAATTGAACTTGGCAAAATGATCTTAAAGTACGTACCTCACGAATTGACCAGAATTTTTTACGCCGACAGCGGATCGGTTGCCGTAGAAGCAGCCTTAAAAATGGCAGTTCAATATCAATTTGCCAAAGGTAACTTACGTAAAAGCGAAATTGCGACAATCTCCGGCGGGTATCACGGTGACACTTGGAACGCAATGTCCGTATGCGATCCTATTGCCGGCATGCATAAAATTTTCGGCTCGGCCTTACCGGTACGTTTCTTTGCTCCGGTTCCGCAATGCCGCTTTGATGATCCGTGGGATGAAAATGATTTTCTGCCGATGAAAAAGCTTATAGAAAGTAAAAAGGATCTGCTTGCGGCTGTAATCGTTGAACCGATAGTACAAGGAGCAAGCGGCATGCGCTTTTATCATCCGGTTTATTTAAAGCGCCTTAATGAACTTTGCAAAAAATACGATATTCTGCTTATTTTTGATGAAATCGCCACCGGCTTCGGTCGAACCGGCAAACTTTTTGCCCTTGAATATGCCGATGTCGTTCCCGATTTAATGTGCATCGGCAAAGGACTTACCGGCGGATATATGACCTTATCTGCAGTACTTGCATCTGACAAAATTGCCGCTGCTATTTCAAATAATCCGCCTTATGCATTTATGCACGGCCCGACATTCATGGCAAATCCCTTGGCTTGTGCGGTTGGAATTGCCTCTTTTAAACTGCTTTTAAATTCTCCGTGGCAAGCACGAGTCAAACATATTGAAACAAAGTTAAAAGAACTTTTAATTCCGCTCAAAGCAAAAAGCTTAGTAAAAGATGTAAGAGTACTAGGCGCTATCGGCGTAGTTCAAACTAAAACAGTGGTCAAAATGCGGGAAATCATGCAGCGTTTTATTGAACTTAACGTATGGATAAGGCCGATGGGTGATCTTATATATTTAATGCCGCCGTTTATAATCAGCGATACAGAGCTCGAAAAGCTGTGCAGTGCTATTGCCGCAGTCACGGAGAATAAAAATCTTTATGTCTAAAGAACTTTACATCGGACTGATGTCAGGAACCAGTATTGACGGACTTGACGCCTGTCTTATCGATATGCAAAACGGCAAACCTGAAGTTATTGACGTTGACAGCTGTAAATGGTCAGAAGCAGAAGCAAAAGCCTTGCATGAGCTTTGTCAAAGTTCTAGTGATGAAATCGAAAAAGAAGGCAAAGCCTGCGTCTTTATCGCCAAAAAACAAGCAGAGTTGGTTAATCATCTCCTATCCAAAGCTGAACTTAAAAATGAAGATATCATCGCCATAGGTACTCACGGTCAAACCGTAAGGCACAGACCGAAATTACGCTTTTCAAAACAGCTGGATCTCGGACCGCTTACCGCCGCTTTAACCGGAATCGATACCGTAGTTGATTTTAGAGCGGCAGATCTTGCTGCAGGAGGGGATGGAGCGCCCCTTACTCCTGCATTTCATCAAATGATGTTAAAACATGCTTACCGCGATCGCTACATTTTGAATTTAGGCGGCATATCCAATTTAACCGTAATTGAAAAAGGCGGGAAAGTCCTAGCAGGATTTGACTGCGGCCCTGCCAATACCTTGCTTGATCTAAGCTGCCGCGTACTGTTTAATGAACCTTATGATAAAGACGCAAAAATCGCCTCTACGGGAAGAGTCAGGAAAGATTGGCTTTACGAGCTTTTAACTCATCCTTATTTAAAAAGAGATTTTCCCAAATCAAGCGGGCGTGAAGATTTTAACGAAAATACCGTTAAAAAATATCTTAATCTTGTAAAAAACCAAGAAGCATCAGGGGCTGATTTGCTTGCCACCCTTTGTGAGTTTTCAGTAAAAGCCGTTATCGTTGAAATCATTAAAATCAAAGAGCATTTTAAAAACTTAAAGGAAGGAGATCTTATTCTCTGCGGCGGCGGTGCTTACAACCCTTTAATCAAACAACGCTTTGAAGAGTATTGCCGTAATCTGAATTTAAATGTAATGCGCTCCGATGAAGTCGGCATTCATCCTGCATATATGGAAGCTGAAGCTTTTGCCTGGTTTACTTATATGTGCATAAACGGCAAGCCAATCGATCTTACCCATTCCACAGGAGCAAAATATCCGACAATTTTAGGCTGTCTTTGCCCGGCGCCGAACGGCAATTTCGTCAAATCACGCTTAAAGTAAAACTTGTGTTTTCGGGCAAACTGCATGTTGCCCGAAAAATAACCGCCTAATTAAGATAAATGACCTGATCTTTTAAATCCTTTCTTTCAAAATGCAGCTTATCGGGCTTTACGTCAGATGCCATATGTCCTGCAACCATAATAAACTGAGCTCTAAGCGGCTCCTTAATCTCTAAAGCTTCAGTTAAAAGGTCGGTTTTAATCGCACCTATAAAACAAGATCCAAGCCCCATATCTGCCGCTTGCAACAGCATATGCGTCATCACTATGGCTCCGTCAACTACAGCAAAGTTCTGCCTGTCATATTTTCTTTGCCACGCTTCACTCTCGTTAGTACATACCACAATCGCTAACGGAGCTCCGTACAGCCATGCACAATTTTGAATTTTCTTAAGGCTTTCCCCTCTTACCACAAGCAAAGTAAACGGCTGACGATTACACGCGGTCGGAGCAAGCTTTGCCGCAGATAAAAGCTTATTTATTTCATCATCAGTCAAAGGGGTCGGATCATAAGATCTACAGGAAAATCTTTCTTTAGCTAAATCAAAAAAATCTTTCATTTTAATTCTCCTTACGCTTTTGTATTGATTATATCTTATGCAAACAAAACTTATTTTTCCTGTTTAGAACTATCTGTCAGCTCTTTTAAAAAGCGATCTTTAAGAACCTTGCTGCAATTATCGGAAAGCTCGTTTTGAAGCCTGATTTTTACTCTAGTCAAAAAATCTTCCACCAAATCAAGTTGCCTTCGTTTAATTTCCACCTCTTTTAAATATTCATTAACTCTATCGTACAGCCACAAAGTTCCTTTGCCTTTATCTACATACTCAATAAAACGCTTAACACATTCAAGCTTCATTCCGTTAACGCGGCAGGACATAATGAACTCAAGCCGTGTAAGATCCTCATCCCCATATTCACGCTGCCCGCCTATTCCGCGTTTTGGTTTTAACATCACGCCTTTTTGTTCGTAAAAACGAATTCTGGTCACGGGACATCCCGTTTTTGCCGACAACTCTCCGATTTTCATTATCTGTCCTCAAAACCGCTTGAACCTATAGTTACTATAGCTTTTATAATGACGATAACAAGAAAAAACTTTATCCGCAACTTAGCATAAAAAAGGAGAGCTTCATGATTTTTCAACAAATTCGCAGCGCAACATCCATCATAACCTACGCTGACAAGCGTTTTCTTATAGATCCGATGCTGGCTCCGCAAGGAACCTATCCTGCTATCCCTTATACAGTATCAACAGGGAAAGGAAATCCCGATTGTGAATTACCTTGTCAGATTGAAGATTTACTGAATGTCGATGCCGTTATCGTCACTCATTTGCATTTTGATCATTTTGATGAAACCGCGGCCAAACTTTTACCCAAACATCTGCCTTTATTCAGTCAATCGGCAGAAGATGCCGAAAAGCTCAATGAATCCGGCTTTAAAGATGTCAGGATCCTTGATGAAAACGGCATAACATTCAGCGGCATCACTTTAATTAAAACTCCGTGCGATCACGGATCATCTGATGCAGTTACTTCTTTTTTCTATCAAGAAGCAGATCTTGAAAAAGATGCCTGCGGAGTAGTGTTTAAGGCAAACGGAGAAAAAACCTTTTACCTTGCAGGAGATACGATCTTTTACCAGGGAGTAAGCAACGCAATCTGCCAATATCGCCCGCAAGTTATCGCCGTAAATGCAGCCGGAGCTCAGTTTCCTTTAGGACATGCTCTTATCATGAATCAATATGACGTCTTGGTGCTGATGCGAAAGTTTCCTGAAATTGAAGTCATTGCCACTCATGTCGAAGGTGTGTCGCATGCGACCGTAACTCGATCATTATTAAGGGACTTTGCCCGGGAAAACCAATTAACCAAACTGAAGATCCCTAACGACGGACAAACTTTTTCCTTTTAATTTTTTCGCACAACCTTTACGGCTAAAGTAAAAACTTAGCCGTCTTTGCACTTCAATAACGCTCTTAAACACAAAAATAAATCACTGTTTTATACATCCTGTTACAATATGCATGCTTTTTTATCTTGTCTAAAGCATTTTAGGAGAATATGTATGCTTTTAAGTCAGATGGAAAAGCGGCAGCATTGCCTTATTTGCAAATTAAATCTTGAAGAAAGTCTTGCCCACCGTCTTGAAGCTTTAGGCATGACCGAACATTCAAAACTTGAAGTAGTTAACCGCAAAGGGAAAGGAACTTTAATTATAAAACTGCGCGGTTCTCAATACGCTTTAGGTGAAGATATAACAAAAAACATTGAAGTTGAAAAGATTTAATCGCAAAGACTATGAAATCACTGCACTCAATTCTGCCGCACCATACTACACAAAATAAAACCGATTTAACCATCGGATTTATCGGAAACCCTAACTGCGGAAAAACCACGCTCTTTAACGCTTTTACAGGTGCAAATTTAAAAGTTGCTAACTGGCCCGGCGTCACCGTCGAAAAAGTTGAAGGCGCCATCCATTCCCATAACCGCAATATAAGACTTGTCGATCTCCCCGGCACCTATTCACTTACCTCATACACAATGGAGGAGACGGTAGCGCGCAATTTCATACTATCAGGCGAGGTTGACGTCATAATAAATGTTGTAGACGCCTCCGCTCTTGAAAGAAGCTTGTACCTGACACTGCAGCTTTTAGAGCTGGGAAAGCCTGTAGTCATGGCACTTAACATGATGGACATCGTGTTGAAAAGGGGAATGGAAATAGACCTCCACCGTCTGCCTGAAATGCTCGGCATTCCGGTTATTCCGGTATCGGCGAGAAAACGCATGGGTCTTGATATTCTGCTTCATGCCGCCATTCATCACCAAGGAGCCAAAACTCCCGATCCTATAATTCACGAACATAAAGAAACTTTTGAACACAAACACGATCACCATCAAGAGTTTGCGATGGTGTACTCGGATTTTATTGAAGATAAAATCGATCAAATCATCCCGCGACTCCAGGAAAAATATCCAAATCTTATCAATTATCGCTATTACGCCATAAAAACCTTGGAAGGCGATCATGAAATCAGCAGCAAATACCCTATTGATACCCAAGACATTTTTCCTGACGGTAAAAATTTCGAAGCCCGCATCATTAATGAAAAATATGATTTTATCGATGATGTCATCACTGAAGTTTTAGTTAACAAAGAACGTCAGGATAAGCTTACCGAAAAAATCGATAAAGTATTCACCCATCCTTTTTTCGGCATTCCGGCATTCCTTGCCATTATGGCCGTAGTCTTTATTCTGACTTTCAATTTCGGTGACTTCATTAAGGGATTTTTTGAAATCGCCATTGATTTAATTTCAACCAAGGCCTCTGACTACTTAAGTTCGCTTAACGCCTCACCTATGTTTATTTCTCTTATCGTTGAAGGCATTATCGGCGGCGTGGGCGTGGTAATTACCTTTCTGCCTAATCTTTTCGTGCTCTTTCTGGCCCTTGCATTCCTTGAAGATACAGGCTACATGGCACGTGTTGCTTACGTAATGGAAGGTATCATGAAAAAACTCGGGCTTTCAGGCAGAGCTTTTATCCCGATGATCTTAGGTTTCGGATGCTCCGTCCCGGCCATTATGGCCACCCGTGCTTTGGAACACCGCCATGACAAATTAAAAGTCATGCTCGTGACTCCTTTTATGAGCTGCAATGCGCGGCTTACCATCTACGTACTGTTTTCAGAAATGTTCTTTCATGAAAACGCGATGATTGTCGCTTATTCACTTTATCTAATCGGTATAGTCGTAGCGCTTATCGTGTGTTTTATCCTAAAGTTCTTAGACAGAAAAGGATCTCTTACCAATTATCTTTTAATTGAGCTTCCTGCCTATAAGCTTCCTGATCTGCATACCGTATCCATTTACGTATGGGATAAATTAAAAGACTATTTAAGCAAAGCAGGAACTACTATTTTCGTCATGACACTTGCCGTGTGGGCTTTACTGCACTTTGGGTCAAACGGTTTCACATTGTCCATGTCAGACAGCTTCGGCGCTGTAGTAGGACAAGCTCTAAGTCCGTTATTTGCTCCGTTAGGACTCGGTTTTTGGCAAATCGTACTGGCGCTTATTGCAGGAATCGTCGCCAAAGAAGTCGTGGTTTCTTCTATGGCTATCTTATTTAGCGTCGTTAACGCTAACTCGGATGTCGGTATGCAGATTTTTGCAGAGCAGTTACAATCAATCGGCTTTAACTCATTAAACGCATATTGCCTCATGGTGTTTTGCCTTTTGTATATTCCGTGCGTCGCAACTTTGGCTACCGTCAAAAAAGAATCAGGCTCTTTTGCGTACGTGGCCTTATCAGCATCCTTCCAGCTGGTAACGGCATACGTTATAACCTTTATCATTTACAACACGGCAGGAACTTTGTTTTTATAAATGGGTTTTGTAGATCTGATTTTAGCTTTAATCATTGCCGCGTGTTCAAGCGCGGCAATCTTCGGTATGATAAAAAGGACCAAAAAGAAATGTACGGACTGCACTGCATGCAATAATCAAAAGTGCTCAATCAAAAAAATCAATAGATAATCCTCTGTCATATATGTAAATTTCAGCGCCTTTCCTGACTCCCGAAAACATCAAAACATAAGCGTTTGACGTATTCGCGTTCTATTTGAGAAAGGCGCGAAGCATACGCCAAATCAAGCGCAGCATAAATGTTCAGCTTTGAACTTTGAGCTAAAAGACCGGCAAGCCTTAATAATACTCGAGTCGAAAAAGGTGCGGATAAAGATCCGATCGATTCGGTTCTTTCCGTGCTTACCCTTCTTAACTCTAAAGCAAACTGCAAAAGCTTATTTATAAGCTCGCCGTTTAGTCCGGGTATTTTATTTTTAAGCAGGATTCTTTCAAATTTCTCATCAGGATAGCTGCATTCAATAAAACGCCATCTATCCAAAAAGGCCTGATTTAATATTCTGGTACCATTATAAAAACCGCTTTCATCTCCGGAGCCTTTGGTATTGGCTGTAGCGATTACCCTAAAAAACGGATGAGGAAATACTATCTCGCCTCCGTTTTGTAAAATGCACAAAGGCCTGCCCTCTATCACGTCATTTAAAAGAGCCAGATCTCCGGGATTAACCAGATCAATTTCATTTAAAAGTAAAATCGAACCGTTAAGCATAGCTCTTGATAACGGACCGTAATTAAAAGTTACATTCCTATCCTGCACGCTAAAATGTCCAAGCAGATCCTGAACTTCACTGCGATTTGAAAAAGTTACCTGTTCAACCGACCACTTTAAACGTGCGGCGATTTGTAAAACCGCCGAAGTTTTACCGCAGCCTGAAGGCCCTGCAATATAAAGAGCGTCATTTAAAGGTTTATCCAAAAACAATAGAACATTATTTAAAAATTCTTCATTGAAAACATATGAAGAATCAATTGCGGGAATAAATCCCAATGCTGCTGCAGGCGTTTTAACGGTACTGACAATAAGCTTTGCCGGCGTAAAGGCTTGCTGTAAATCACAATGTTTCATAATAAATCGGATATTAACTTTAACGTTGTGCCGAAAAATCTATCCCCAAAGAATTAAACTCGGATCGAAAATTAGCTAAAGAACTTTCTTTATTCTCTTCAATACGCGTTTGACTTTTTAATTCGGCATTTTCAGAATAAAGCTTCTCAATTCCTATACAATCAATTTCCACAAAACGATTTACGGATCCGTCTTCTTGAGTACGACTCTTATAGCGCAAGCGTCCTGAAACAAGCAATTTTTCACCGGTTTTAAGCACATTCTTATAGCGAGAAGCCATCTTATAGGCTCCGTTGTCCCGTAATACTATCCGATGCGTTTCTTTATGCTCAGTATAGGTTCCAGTCTGTCTGTTATACCAGTTCTCTTTAGTAAGCAAATTAAAAGCTAAATACTGACTGCCGTTTGACTGAGAGCTTAAATTTATTTCCTCAGAAACAATCTCACCAATCAAAATCACCTGGTTGCAAGCTATCAATTAACACCTCTTTTTCATTAACTTAAATGACGCTTACCTTACAGGAAATTTATAGGAAGAAAGCTAAGAAACACTGCAAAAGTGAGACAACCTCTTTACAAACGGCTTATATATCAAAGAAAAAATTTAGGGGTATTTTTTCCTTGATTAAAAATTTCGCAAAAAAAGCTAAAAAATATTTTTAATGCAAATTGCTTTTTCTTCATTAGACCAAAGGTCCGAAAACATCCTTAATATGCAGACGCAAACGTTCGGTATCCTTTTCAATCTGCGGATTTTTGATTACATCATTGGCAATAAATGAAGGCAGCTTCCTCATACCGATAAATTGAAACGGCTTGTGAATTCCCATCAAAGCCCCGTCAATTCCAGCACCCTCAAAGAATTGCTTTGGATCGTTGAAAGCCTCAAGAGGGGCATTCCAAGTAGATGAAACCATGTAGTAAGCATTAACGCACTTTCCGCCGGTACCGTAAAGTTTTGTCGCATCATGCCGCGATCTTCCGTCACCGCCGCAGATTAACTCATGGCCGAAAACTTCATCTTCATACTTTTTGTACTGCCACGGAGCGGACATCCACCATCCCGGCATCTGCAGAATAACAAAATCACTGCCGGCAATTTTACGAGCCTCTTCTTCCGGGATATAAGGATCTTCAACTTTAGTTACACTTACTGCAAAACCTAGTTTTTCAAGCTCTTCCTTCATTACCGACGTAAAAAAATGATTAAGCGATCCGCCTTCTCCGAATATCTTGCATCCGGCATCTAAAATCAAAACCTTTTTCATGTTCATTTCTCCAAAGACTCTTTACTTTTTTAGTTATAGTCTCAAATGCATACCAAGTAAACATTTTAATTACAGACTTAAGCTTTTGCCTTGATTGCCGCACCGTAATTGCTATAATGAAGCCCGATATTTTGTCTCTGTAGCTCAGTTGGATAGAGCACTCGCCTCCTAAGCGAGGGGTCGGCAGTTCGAATCTGCCCAGAGACGCCATTTTACAGAAGCTCAGTTTTAAAATTTCCCTTTTTAACATTAAGTGCAAACTTCATTTAAATACTGCAGTTAAAGCGTATTTGTGCCATTTTTTTTAATTTTTCTTATTAAACATTATTAAATGAATTGTTAAATTTAGATTAAAAAAAATATTTTTTTTAAATTTTTAATAGAAAATTTTCTTGTATTTCAAATAAATAAGCCGTTTAACTTAAATTTAACATTTAACTGCTTTGAATTTTACACTTCACCTTTAATCTTAGCGACAACGAAAAACTAATTGGAGTGTATTATGAAAAAACAAATCGTTTCAGTTTTAGCCGCTATGTGCTTAACTGCAGCTGTCGCTACCCCGTCTTTTGCCGAAATGACCGTTTCAACCGACGGTTCAACCTCAATGGAAAAGGTTATCGGCTCTTTGGGTGAAGCTTTTTCCAATAAATATGACGATGTAACCTTCACCTACAATCCTACCGGTTCAGGTTCAGGCATCACCGCAGCTCAAGAAGGACGCTGCGATATCGGTTTGTCAAGCCGTGCTTTAAAAGCTGATGAAGCCAAGACTTTGGACGGCACCACCTTAGCTTTAGACGGCATCGTCGTTGTCGTTAACCCTGCAAACAAAGTAAACGATTTATCAATTGATCAGATTTCCAAGATTTTCAAAGGCGAAGTAACTTCATGGAAAGATGTCGGCGGCGCTGATACCCCGATCGTTCTTATCGGACGTGAAGCAGGTTCAGGTACCCGCGACGGCTTTGAAACCATCACCAACACCAAAGATTCTTGCAAATACCGTCAGGAACTCACCTCCACCGGTGACGTTATGACCGTAGTTTCCAAGAATGAAAATGCTATCGGATACATCTCCTTAGCCTCCATGAACGACAAGGTCAAGGGAGTTACCGTTGAAGGCGTCGCCGCTACCGAGCCGACCATCGCCGACGGCACCTACAAGATTCAAAGACCGTTTGTTTTAGTTACCAAGAAAGGTGCCCAACTCTCTGAAGGTGCTCAGAAGTTTATCGACTTTGCTTTCTCCGAGGAAGCCAAGCCTATCCTTATCAAGGCCGGTGTTGTTCCTGTTGCCAAGAAGTAATCTTAAAAATACTTAAAACCAATATCAAATGTGCCACAAGCAGGTCGTAAACCCCGATGACCTGCTTTTTTCGGAACAAAAATATGCTAAAAAAACAAGGTACCGGCATTAATGTCGAACAAATCGCCCATATGGTGTTTTTGTTTCTCGGCATCATAAACGTCGGCTTCGTGCTGGTCATCTGCATCTACTTGGTTATCGCAGGTCTTCCGGCCATCAAAGAAATCGGTCTTGTCGATTTCCTCTTCGGAACCAAATGGGCATCTACCGCAGCTAATCCGCAATTCGGTATTTTGCCGTTTATCTTAACTTCCATTTACGGTACTGCAGGCGCAATCATTATCGGTTTACCCTTGGGCTTTTTTACTGCCGTTTATCTTGCAAAATTTGCACCGCGCCCTGTTTACAAGTTCGTTTCTCCGTTAATTGATTTGTTAGCCGGAATTCCCTCCGTAGTCTACGGTTTTATCGGTATGTTAGTTCTGGTTCCGGGAATTCAGGTTATTTTCAATTTGCCTGACGGTTCAAGCTTACTTGCGTCAATTCTTGTGTTGGCAATCATGATTTTGCCTTCTATCATTAAAGTATCAATTACCGCAATTCAAGCCGTGCCTGAAGAATATGAATTAGGCTCTCTTGCCTTAGGCGCTACTGAAATTGAAACCTATTACAAAGTGATGGTTCCTGCCGCCAAGAGCGGTATCGCTGCCGCCGTGGTATTGGGCGTAGGCCGAGCCATCGGTGAAGCAATGGCTGTTATGATGGTTGCGGGTAATGCTCCGAACATGCCGTCACTCTTTGAAAGCGTTCGCTTCCTGACAACCGCTGTAGCAAGTGAAATGTCCTACTCCTCAGGATTGCAGCGCGACGCATTGTTCTCTATTGCATTAGTTCTGTTCGTTTTCATTATGCTCATTAATGCAACTTTGAACCTCGTCTTAAAACATAGAGGTAAAAATTAATGCAAAACAATCTTCCTTTAAGACGTAAAGCCTACTGCGGCACCATGAATTTTATGATGCTGCTGTGCACCGGCATTACCGTGGCTTTGACCTTCTTCCTCATTATTTACATAGCAGTCGAGTCAATTCCGCATTTTTCCGTCAAAATTTTAACCACCAAACCGAGCTATCTTGATGACAGCATCGGCGTGCTGCCGGATATTTTAAATACCATTTATATCATTATCACAACTTTGGTATTCGTTCTGCCTTTAGGCATCGGTGCTGCCATTTATCTTACCGAGTACGCAAAATCCAAAAAGCTGGTCGGTATGATTGAGTATGCAATCGAATCTTTGGCCGGTATCCCTTCTATTATTTACGGTCTTACCGGTATGCTCATTTTCTGCCAATTCTTTTCACTAAAGACCTCATTACTGTCAGGTGCTTTAACTTTGGTAATTATGAACCTGCCGACCATTATCCGTACCGTCCAGGAAAGCCTTAAAACCGTTCCGCAAGGATATCGCGAAGGCGCATTCGGACTCGGTGCCGGCAAATGGCATATGATTAGAACCGTGGTTCTGCCCTGCTGCATCGACGGTATCGTCACCGGCTGTATTTTGGCAACCGGCCGCATGATCGGCGAATCTGCCGCTTTGCTCTTTACCGCAGGTTTTGCGCATGCGTTAAACGGCTTCTTTGACGCTTTAACTCACTCCGGTGCCACCTTGACCGTTGCTCTGTACGTTTATGCAAAAGAGCAAGGTGAGTTCGAAGTAGCTTTCGTTATCGCGGCAATCCTCCTGGTACTATCTTTCATTACCAATATGTCAGCCTCTTACGTGGGCAGAAGATTTCAAAAAAGTAAAGGTTAATACTCATGGCTAAAGTATTTCAAGTTAAAGATTTCAATCTTTATTACGGCGATCACCGCGCACTAATTGATATCAATATGGATATCGATGAAAATGCCATCACCGCTCTTATCGGACCGTCCGGCTGCGGCAAGTCGACCTTCATTAAAACTTTAAATCGTATGAACGATCTCATTCCGTCAGTGAGAACCACAGGTTCGATTCTGTACCGCAATGAAGAAATTTTAGACAAGAACCTTGACGTTACCTCTTTGCGCCGTCAGGTAGGCATGGTTTTCCAAAAACCAAATCCTTTTCCGATGAGCATTTACGACAATATTGCCTACGGCCCCCGCACTCACGGCATTAAAAGCAAAGCAAAGCTTGACGAAATCGTTGAGAAATCATTAATTGACGCTGCAATTTTTGATGAAGTAAAAGATCGTCTTAAGACTTCAGCTTTAGGCTTATCCGGCGGTCAGCAGCAAAGATTGTGCATCGCAAGAGCTCTTGCCGTAAAACCCGATGTCCTTTTAATGGACGAACCGACATCTGCTCTTGACCCGATTTCTACTTCAAAAATTGAAGATCTGGTCCTTGAACTGAAACAAAAATATAGCATCATTATCGTTACCCATAATATGCAGCAGGCAGTCCGTATCTCGGATACTACAGCCTTCTTCTTATTGGGCGACCTTATTGAGTACGGTAAAACCGATCAGATTTTCAACACTCCAAAAGATAAAAGAACCGAAGATTACATTAGCGGGAGATTCGGATAATGAGAAACAACTATGCAAAGCAGCTTGAGGATCTTAAAAAAGAACTCATTTTAATGGGATCTTTATGTGAAAACATGTTAAAAGACGCTCTTGACGCTTTTGAACAAAACGATGACACTAAAGCATCAGTCATTGCAGAGTCGGATGATAAAATCGATATCAAGGAAAGCGAAATTGAAGCATTATGCTTATCGCTGATTCTCCATCAGCAGCCGGTTGCTTCCGATTTACGCTTAATATCATCAAGCTTTAAGATCATCACTGACTTAGAGCGCATCGGCGATCAGGCCTGCGATATCGCTGAAATCGCTTTACGTCTTAAATACGAAGACAACGAAAACTTCAAAGAACTGTCAGAAATGGCCAAACAGACTCAAAAAATGTTCAAAGAAGCTATCGACTCGTTCGTAAAATTAGATATTGAAACGGCAAAAAACGTTTTAGCTCAAGATGATATTGTGGATGAGCATTTTGTTAATATGCGTTCACGCCTTATCTCTTTAATCGAGAAAAACGATCATGAAGCAAGAATTCCTCTTGATTTGCTGTTAATTGCCAAATATCTTGAGCGAATCGCCGATCATTCATGTAATGTCGCCAATTGGATAATTTTCGCAATAACCGGACATCATTCCTCCGGCGAAATTATCTAAAGATAACGCCCTTAGCCTTAAATGCGGTTAAGGGCATTTATGAGGTCATTATGATTTACTGTGTAGAAGATGATACCAACATAAGAGAAATAGAAATCTACACTTTAAAATCTTTAGGTCTTGAAGCCGAAGGTTTTGAAGACGGAAAAGCTTTTTTTACCGCTCTTGAAAATAACGTTCCCGATCTCGTTATTCTAGACGTCATGCTTCCCGATCTTGACGGTATCGAAATTTTAAAACGCCTTAAATCCAATCATAAAACAAGAGATCTGCCGGTGATAATGGCAACTGCACGCGGCGCTGAATTTGAAAAAGTACAAGCGCTTGATATCGGAGCTGACGATTATCTTGCTAAACCGTTTTCCATGATTGAAATGGCGGCAAGAGTAAAAGCCGTACTGCGCCGCTGCCATAAAGATACCTCTTCCGTAATCACTGTCGATAAACTAAAGATTAATGAAGAAAGCCGCACCATCTCCGTTAATGACATAGAAGTGGATCTTACTTATAAAGAATTTGAACTTCTTCTCCTTCTTGTAAAGCATGAAGGACGAGTATATTCACGCGAGCAGCTTCTGGATATCGTCTGGGGAACCGATTATGACGGCGAGAGTCGTACCGTTGATGTACACATAAGAACCTTAAGACAAAAACTCATGTCCATGGACTATATAATTAAAACGGTCCGCGGTATCGGCTATAAGGCGGAATTTTGATTAAAGTGATTGAAAAGGCCTCCAATATCAGCATGAAGCGTAAGATTTTCTGGACGGTCTTTAGTTCTTTTTTACTTGTCTTGATTGCGGCTCTTACCATTGCGCTCGTAATCATGCACAACTCTTATGTAAGCAATGAAAAAACACGACTGCAGCAATTTACACAAAATGCCGCAGCCGAAGTAAATCATTTAGGCTTAAGCTTCCTCGCGCACAATCTCATAAACAATCAATACCGTCTTACATATATAGCCAAAGACGGCACCGTGCTGTTTGATAACGAAGGCGACACCAGCACGATGGAAAATCATTTTGAGCGCGAAGAAATAAAAGAAGCACGTCTTTCAGGCACAGGCGAAGGTATGCGCTTTTCCCACACTATGGAAACGCAGACATATTATTACGCGGTAAAACTTGATAATGACGCTATTTTACGTGCTGCTGTAACTACTGTCAGCTTATTGACGGTTACTGCACATATGGCAGTATACTTTGCAGTAATCATCGTATTTTTAGGCATGATTTCATACCTGTTTGCAGCCTGGCTTGCCAATTCAATTGTAAAACCGCTTAACGAAATCGATTTAAATCATCCTTTATGCAATGATGCATACAGTGAAGTACAACCGTTTTTAAGAAAAATAGAAAAACAACAGCTGCAAATTGAATCCCAACTTGAAGAACTTGTAAGTAAAAACGAGGAATTTCTCGTTATTACCAAGAGCATGACGGAAGGTTTGCTGCTGCTTAATCGCCAAGGCATCATTCTTACCGTCAATAAAACCGCCCGTAAGATTTTCAATGTTTCTGAAGACTGCATCGGCAAAAGCATTCTAAGTATCGACAGAACCAATACCTACACTCAAGAATTTTTACTGCTTGACAAAAAAACCAAACAGAAAATCGTAGAAATACAAAAAGACGGACGAGACTACCAAATTCGATACAATCAAATCATTGTCAATAATCGTATTGCCGGTTTTGCTTTGATTGTTATTGACGTAACGGAAAAGCGTCGAGCCGAGAGGCAGCGCCAGGAATTCACGGCAAACGTATCCCATGAGCTAAAAACCCCGCTGCAATCAATTATCGGTTGTGCCGAGCTTATTGAAAACGGACTTGTTAAAAACGGAGATCTGGAAGCTTTTGCCGGACGGATCCGCTCTCAAGGATCCCGCTTGGTGCGACTTATTGAAGACATCATTCTTCTTTCCCGTCTTGATGAGCTCCATGAAAGCATGCACGAGACCGTAAGTTTTAATCAAATCACCAAAGAGGTCTTTGAAAGCATTGCTCATAAAGCTGAAGAACATCATATAGAGCTTATAAAAGAAGGTCCTGACATCACCTATTACGGAGTTTACCGCTATCTTTACGAACTTATCTATAATCTTTGTGATAACGCCGTTAAATATGGAAAAGACCAAGGATACGTCAAAGTTATTACTGAAGAGACCGAGAAAAAGATCATCATTAAAGTAAAAGATAACGGCATCGGCATACCTATTGAACATCAAGCCCGAATTTTTGAACGTTTTTACCGCGTAGACAAAAGTCCCCCCCGCCGTATGGGCGGGACCGGCCTTGGTCTTTCCATCGTCAAGCGTGTAGTCTTATTCCATAAAGGCAAAATCAAGCTTGAAAGTAAAGAAGGTGTCGGTTCTACCTTTATCGTATGCTTTAAAAAACGCTTGGCCGCGGATAAGACACAAGAACAAGCTGCTGATACCGAAGAGCAAAATAAGGAATAACCGTAGATTTATATTTCTCTTCCTTAATCGGAAGAGAAATTTTCAGTCAAACGCTTCTGCCATTTCAGAAAATGTCACTAAAGACACATTTCCCATCTTTTTTGCTTTTTCTTTGCAACCTTGAGTAAAGCCGTTTTTTGCAAAAACAAACAAATGATTATGCAAACAAGGAAACAATTTGCTTTTTAAAGACAAATGTTCCAATACGCCTAAATCAACTTTTTCATTAGTCCATTTGCATGAGGAAATGCTTTACGGTCGCCGTTTTTTTTCGCTTTCTCCTGCAGCGGGACTCCCATATCCACTATCTGGCAATATATTGAGCAGCAAAAAACGCCGACTTAACAACCGGTTTTATTTCCGTGGAGATCTCCGACTGAAGAACGTGGTTTTTGCCACTGATCTCTTTAGATAAAAATTATTATTTGCTTGTTTTTAATCAAAACCTTCCTAGGCAAATAATCACATGCTGTTGTATCCTTTAGCGCTCAATGCGGATTTAGGAAAAAAAGATGTCCTTAAAAATAGATTTAACCAAAGATAATTTATTTGATGACCTGGGAATTACGCGTCTTAAAGAAAGTTATATGCGACCTGAAGAAAAGTCCCCTCAAGAGCGTTTTGCTTTTGTGTCCGAAACTTTCGGTTCTGATAAAGAACATGCTCAAAGAATTTATGATTACGCGTCCCGTCATTGGCTGAGTTTTTCTACGCCAATACTCTCTTTTGGACGAACTTCGCAAGGATTGCCGGTAAGCTGCTTTCTTTCATATATGGAAGACAGTGCAGACGGACTTATTGAAACCTTATCTGAAGTAAACCGCCTTTCAATGTTAGGCGGAGGCATCGGTATTCATTTAGGGATCCGCAGCGCCGACGAAAAAAGCGTAGGCGTCATGCCCCATCTTAAAATTTACGACGCGGCATGTCTTGCTTACCGTCAGGGAACAACCCGTCGCGGATCTTATGCCGCTTTTTTAGACATTTCTCATCCTGACATCATTCCTTTTATCGAAATGCGTAAACCGACGGGCGATCAAAACATGCGCACGTTAAACCTGCACCACGGAATCAATATTTCCGACGCTTTCATGCAAAAAATTACAAAATGCATGCAGGATGACAATGCGGATGACTCTTGGCAGCTTATCGACCCGCACAGCAAAAAAATTATTGAAACCGTAAGTGCACGCGATCTGTGGCAAAGAATTTTAGAATTGCGCATGCAAACCGGCGAACCCTATCTAATATTTACCGACACTGCAGAAAAAGCTCTTCCACATTGGCTTAAAACAAAAAATCTGCATATCAACGGCTCTAATTTATGTACGGAAATATTTTTACCGACAAATGAGCAGCGCACCGCCGTTTGCTGCCTCAGCTCTTTAAACCTTGAGTATTTTGACGAGTGGCGCCATGATTCTCAATTTATAGACGATGTCATGGAGTTTTTGGATAATGTACTGCAATACTTTATTGAACATGCGCCCAATTCTATTAAAAGAGCCAAATTGTCAGCATTCAAAGAAAGATCGGTAGGCCTCGGCGCATTGGGATTTCACTCTTATTTACAAAAGAAGGGGATCCCCTTTGAAAGCGTTATCGCCAAAAGCATCAACAAACAAATTTTTTCACATATAAGACAATGTTGTGAGCTTGCTGATAAACGGCTGTGCGCATTAAGAGGACCTTGTCCAGATGCGTCCGATGCCGGAGTAATGCGTCGCTTCTCGCATTGGATGGCGATAGCCCCGAATGCCTCTTCAAGCTTAATTGTCGGCAATACCTCACCGTCAATTGAACCGCGTCGAGCCAATGTTTACCGTCAAGATACGCTTTCAGGTGCCTATATCACGAAAAATCGCCACCTACAGCAAGCGCTTAAAGAGCTTAATCTTGATACCGAAGAAATTTGGACGGATATCATTGCGCATGACGGCAGTGTACAGCACCTTGATATCCTGCCGCAGCAAATCCGCGACGTATTCAAAACCGCACAGGAAATAGATCAACGCTTTATCATCGATCTTGCCGCCGACAGACAGCAATTTATCGATCAGGGGCAATCAGTCAATCTGTTCTTCCCTGCTGACGTGTCAATAAAGTATTTGCATGCCTGCCACTATCTAGCATGGAAAAAGGGACTTAAATCTCTTTACTATTGCCGCAGCGATAAACTGCGTAAAGCCGATCGCATCGGGATCAGCATCAAAAGACAAAAAATCGAAGACGATATCAATATGCAGTCTTTGCTTAACGATAACACCTGCCTTGCCTGTGAAGGTTAAAAACATGACAGAAAAACGCAATCTTTTAACGCAAAGCCGTGACTATTACAAACCATTCGTTTATCCTTGGGCTTACGAAGCATTCATGCAAAGCGAACAAATGCATTGGCTGTGGACCGAAGTTCCGATGGTTGAAGACGTCAAAGACTGGAAAATGCGTCTTAACGATAATGAACGCGACTTTCTGACTAAGGTATTCCGCTTTTTCACCCAAGGCGACATTGATGTCAGCTCCGCCTATGTTCATACCTATCTTCCCGCTTTTCCGCAGCCTGAAATAAGGATGATGCTCTCAAGCTTTGCCGCAAGAGAGGCCGTACATATCGCCGCCTATTCTCATTTAATTGAAACCATCGGCATGCCGGATGCTATATACAACGAGTTTTTGCAATATGAAGCTATGGCGGCCAAACATGAGTTTTTTCACGGCTTAAGACTTAATCAAAACGAAAACATCGCTGCTAAAATGGCGGCTTTTTCCGCTTTTACCGAAGGAATGCAGCTTTTTTCAAGCTTCGTCATGCTGTTAAATTTTACCCGCAACGGAACCATGCGCGGCATGGGACAGATCATAGCCTGGTCCATCAATGATGAAACCTTGCACACAGAGTCCATGATTAAGCTTTTTCGTGAATATATAGAACAAAATCCTCAGCTGTGGAATGATGATTTAAAGTCTACCATTTACTCTATTGCAGAAAAAATGGTAGAACTTGAAGACAGCTTTATCGATCTGGCTTTTGGCGTAAACCAGATGCAAAAGCTTGCAAAAGAAGATGTAAAAAAATATATCCGCTTTATTGCCGACCGCCGATTATCGGCAATGGGAATGAAAGCAATATTCAACGAAAAGAAAAACCCACTGCCGTGGGTGGATGCCATGCTCGGAGTCACCCACACGAACTTCTTTGAAAATCGTGTGGTGGACTATGCCAAAGGCGCTTTGTCAGGCGACTGGTCAGACGTTTGGGGCAAAGGTGCTTAATCCAAAACCTTGATATACCGACAAAACAATACTGTAAGCAAATAAGTAACAACGCTTATTTGCTTACACATTTCTCGGTTACAAAAGGATTATCGTTCCCTTGCTTCTTTTTAATCAGTTCGTTGCGCAGACATTCATTCTCACTTGGCGGATACATTTTATTCCACGCTTCAAACAGCTGCCTTTGCTGTCTTGCCAGAGTCAAACCCTCATAATGCGAAACCATATAAAGATAAGCTCTGGCAATTAAGCCGCGCGATCTTTCAGGCGGTTGTGCCCGCCGACCTTTAAAATCAACCAACATTTCGCACTTGCCGTATTGGTAAGGCTTACCGTTCCACAATTGAAAGCGATAATTGGATCGATCACCGTTAACCTCTCCTACCGACGGAAAAAGATTGTGCAGATCGCCTTCCATTTCCTTAAATTCTTTACTGTTTTTAGAGCAATTTTTGCGCCCGCCCTGCTGCCAGCATTTTAATTGATGTCCAAATTCCCATGCGGGCATAATATGCTCAATTTCCACGCGGGCAGCTCGTTTAGGCTGTTTACGTACGGCATAGCCGCAGGACTTTAGATCAACTGAAAAGCGATTGCGCGTTATATTAAGATCGCATCCGCAATAAACGCTTTTGGGTTCATCCAATTGCTTATAAATTGAAGGCAAAATCTTTTTGGCTGCATTAAATGAATCCATTGCCTGTGCTGCACCGCCTAGCATTGCAAAACAGGATAGCGACAGTGAACATAATGAAATTAAAAAATGTAAGCGCACTTTTGATAACAATACCGATTAAAACATTTCAACAAAAGCATACCCTGATTTTACTATCCGCAAACTCAGGGCTACACCAACTAATTGTGAATTTTACTAGGATTTAGCTTAATGATTCGCTTGTTTTGTTATATTCACAAGTTACGGTTGTTCTTTCTTTTTTAAGACACTTACCGACAATGCAAAATAATGCTGTTTCAATTGCAAGCGCCACATACAAAATATAATCAAGATTAAAGGAATCATACACCCTGCCGCCGATAAGTGCCGCCAAAGCCACTGCAAGCTGAGTTACTGCAACCGAGAGTCCTCCTGCACTTTCCGTTTTATCCGGAATGACGTAAATTGCCCACAAAGACCAGGCAACAGGAATAAGACCGAACCCAAAAGCAAAGGAAAACAAAGGAAGTGCCATCAATAACGAGTTATTAAGAAGCAGCATCGACATGACGCATACGAGCATGAAAAGCGGCAGCAAGCGGAAAAAGCGTTTAAAAGATCGGGAAAATAATTTTCCTGCCGCTATTGTTCCTGCAATATTTAATCCTGCGTAAAACAGCATAGCAAAAGTTAAAAACTCATCTGCAAGATGTAGTTTTTCTTCAAAAAACAGTCTTATATAAGTAAAAATTACGTGGTAGCCCATATAACTTAAAAACGTACCCAAGAGCCCGAAAAATACAATTTTAGTTGTAATGAGCTCCTTTAGGACTTTCATCCCCGTACCTTGTTTTGGAGGTAATGAAGGCAAAGTCACAAGCAAAGCTATAAAAGTAAAAGTACTTACGATTGCCGTCAAAACAAAGATAGTTCGCCAAGAAATGTAAAGGGACAAACAACTGGCACACGGCAGGGCGATAATCGTCGCTATCGAAACACCTGAAAGCATTGTGCTAAATCCTTGAGCCAATTTTTCAGGTACGATTAGTCTTTGCACCAGTGCGTTTGATAATGACCAAAAACCTCCTACGCTAATTCCCAAAAGCGCCCGCCCCGTGAACAAACTTATCGCATTAAAGGAAAACGCAATAATTAAATTAGACACAACTAAAATTACAGCCAACAACAGCAGTAAGGTTCTTCGATCCCAATTTTTAAAAAGTGAAGATAAAAACAAGCTTGAGAAAAACGAAACCACGCCTACGGCAGTTACCGTTTGTCCTGCTGTTCCTTTAGAAATCTCCAAATCTTCAGCAATAAGCGACAACAAGCTTACGGGAATAAATTCTGAAGCTATAAGACAGGTTACGCCCAAACATAAAGTAATAAGTACCGGGCTTAACGCGTTTTGCGGTGAACTTTTAATAATTGTCTGCATTTTTTAACTTTTTTAGAACAGAAAAAGGCCGGATCGCTCCGACCTTATTTTTAGCGATTAAAGAAAATCAAAAATTAATTAAAAGCCTTATTAAAGAAATCGGCTATCTTATCAAAAGGGATCTTGGAGGTATCATCATACAAATCAACGTGATTTGCTCCCTTGACGATATAAAGCTCCTTAGGCTCGCCTGCTTTCTTATAAGCGTCTTCACTGAACTCTTTTGAATGAGCGTTATCACTGGTGATAAAGAGCATCGGACGCGGAGAAATTGTCTCAATATCTTCAAAGGGATAGAAGTTTATGAACTTAACGTGCGAGGTTAATGTCGGATGAGTGGTAGTACTCTCATCTACACCTTCAGGAGTAAATTCACCGCGCTCGGTGCGATAGAAGCTGTAAAATTCTTTTTCAATATCAGATGACTTGTCATTAATTTCATGCGGTGTGCCTGAAGTATACAAAGGCTTGCCGCCTGCAAATTCGACATATCTTTGCTCTGCAGCCTGTGCTAACAGTTCATCTCTTTGTTCTTTGGTAAATGAATTGTTAAGTCCGTGGCGTACGGCATTGCCCATGTTGTACATACTAGCGGTCGCTACGGCCTTGATACGAGGATCGATCTTAGCTGCAGAAATTGCAAAAGATCCTGAACCGCAAATACCTAAAACACCGATTTTATCGCGATCAACAAAATCCGAGCTGCCTAAAAAGTCAACGGCAGCCGAAAAATCCTCGGCATAAACATCAGGCAATACGGCATTGCGCGGCTGACCTTCAGAATCACCCCAGAAACTTAAATCAATTGCCAAGGTAACAAAGCCTTTTTCGGCAAGTTTTTGTGCATAAAGGTTTGATCCCTGCTCTTTAACCGCACCCATCGGATGACCGATAATCACTGCAGGATATTTAACTCCCTGTTTGTAATCTTTAGGCAGATAAAGATTTGCCCCAACCTTCATTTGGAACAAGTTATTAAAACTTACCTTTTGTAAATAAACTACATCACTTTTATAAAAGTTATCAGGGTCTTCGGCAGCTGATACGCCTAATGCTAAAGATAAAGCTGAGCTTAATACCAAGACCTTAATAATCTTTTTCATACTTATCTCCTTCCATGCTTTTGATGAATAATTGAAGTTCTTTATGTGATTTAAGTATGAATTAGTGTTAATCTATAATCAAATACTATCTTTTTATGTAATTTCATGCCTACAAAGCATGCTTTAGAATTTTGTTCTTAAGGATAAAATATTATGGATATCAGGGTATTACGCTATTTTATTGCCGTCGCTGAAACTAAAAGCGTCACTGCAGCTGCTGAAGCTTTACACATTACCCAACCTACTTTATCCCGGCAATTTAAAGAGCTTGAAGATGAGCTTGGGAAAAAACTCTTCGAACGCGGCAGCCGTCGTATCACGCTTACTGATGCAGGAGAATTGTTTTACCGCAGAGCTTTAATGATCTTGGAATTATTCAACAACACCAAAGCCGAGATCGGCGCAGAAAACGATGAAGTAAGCGGCACTATCAGCATAGCTATGGGCGAATCACCGGTACTGAATTTTTTGGCCCACAATCTGACGGAGTTAAAACAAAAATATCCAAAACTAAAATTCAACATAGTAAGCTGCAATGATGATACTGTGCGTTATCTTCTTAAAACCGAAGTTTGTGATTTCGGCGTCATGATCTCAGCAAGTGAAATCGGACTTAACGAATACTCATACCTGACGCTGCCGCTTAAAAATTCCTGGGGTGTACTCGTACGTCCTGAAAGTCCCTTATATGATAAAGAATGTGTTACTACGGACGATTTAAAAAAAGTTCCGCTGCTGTTTTCTAGCCAATCACTAAGAAACGAAGAATTTCGTTCCTGGCTTAATGCCCCCACTTCAAAACTTAATATAGTTTGTACTTATAATCTGCCGCAAAACGCTTATATGCTAGCTGAAGCCAATCTTGCCGACATGGTATGTCTTAAAGACTGCGTAAACTTAAAACAAAATTCGCAAATGAAATTCATACCGCTAAAACCCGCTCTTGAAGCTTCTGGTTTTTTAGTATGGAAAGAGCAAAGAACACCAAGCAAAGCCGCTACAAAATTTATTGAGAATCTTAGACGTGTTCTAAATAAGGAGTAATCTTTCTTGCTTAAAAGTTTCTCTTTGACTTAAAGATCTCCCAATAATAGAAAATCTTTCTGCAAAGAATATCTTTGCAGAAAAGAACTTTGGATTTGCTAATAAAAACGATTTTAAGGCTTAAAGAAATGAAACAGCCTCAGAATCACCGCCAAACAGAATGTAAACGATTAAAATGATGGAAAAGAGAGTAACAAAAACAGGTTTATTACGCATAGTTTTATTCTTAAATTATTGAGCAGGTTAAATTAAGGAGATTAAATGATATACATTAAGCTATATCAAAAACGCGACCATGCTTAAGATTTAAGTAAAAAAAAATTACAAAACATTATATTCAGACGCATGTGTAAGTTTTTTTTAGAATTATGCTTTTTATGCAGAATTTTTATATTCTGCATATCTCAATCCTTGCCTAGCCAACAAAATTTGCATTTTTTCGATAAATCAAAGCTTTATATGTGTTTTATAAAATTTTTGTCTTAATTCATAAGACGGATGGTTTAAACCTGTTGGCTCATAAAACACATTGCCGATATAGCTAAAACCAAGTTTAAGTAAGATCTTTGAAGATGCAATATTGTTGGGATTATGTCCTGCAAAAAGAGCTTCTGCTTTCAAAACAGAAAACGCATAGTCTATTACAGCCTTTGCGGCTTCTGTTGCATACCCCTTTCCCCAAAATTGCGGACGTAAGTGAAAGCCCATTTCATATTTATTCATACGATATGGTCTTAGGCCGCAACATCCAATAAAAGCCTTTGATGAAAGTTCGAAAATAGGCCAATATTGAACATGATATTCTTTTTCATTATTTATTTCTTTTTCTAACCGAGCAGAAATGTCGTCCGCACTAAACGCGCCGCTTGCACAAATATATCTTGTAACATCAGGATCGCCCCATAGTATTTCTGCTAATTTACTATCACTTTTCTGCCACTTTGAAAATCCTATCCGGTTTGACATCAAGAAAAAATCATTAACCATTCTGTCACCTTTCAACTTATTTTTATTGGTTTTGCCGATTTATTCTTATATCCACTTAATTTTAATTAACATATGACTTTGTTTATTATATTGATATTTAACAAAAATTTTCAAATATCCGGAATTAATCTTATTCTTTAAGTTTTTCAAATTTTTTGTTGTCAAAAATGAGTCAGCTCTTTACTTTCAGTTGGGAGAATCTTTGTCATCTTTATCGTCTGACTTGCCATGCCATTTCTGCAAAACAGCCTCAGCCTGAGAAATCAGCTGTTCCTTGTTTGGAATGTACAAAACATAGCGGGAAGCAAAAATTTTATTCGCCAACCCACCTAAAGCGTATTCTGCAGAGACACTATCTTTGTTAGTACACAAAATAATGCCTATAGGTGGGTTGTCATCATAATCATTTACTTCAGAAGCATAATAATTAAGGAACATATTAATTTGACCTGCAGCCTCAGGAGTAAACTTTGTCGTCTTTATTTCAATTAAAACATAAGCCCGCAAAATTTTATTGTAAAAGACCATATCGACATAATAATGCGTATTGTTGATGGTTACAGGTTGCTGCGTTCCAACAAACATGAAGCCGCGACCTAATTCCAAAAGAAATTTCTTTATTTGTTGAACTAGTGCTTTTTCAAGATCACTTTCCACAAGAGTTTTGTCTTCCGGAATGCCTAAAAACTCAAAAACATGAGGATCTTGTAAAATATCTTTCGGTTGCGAAATTTCATTGTCTTTTAGCGCAAGAGAAAGGAGCTTTTCTTTATTTGCTTCACCTTGTGACAACATTAATCTCTCAAACAACGAACTTTCAATTTGGCGTTTTAGCTCACGGACAGACCAATTTGCATAAACAGATTCTTTTTCATAAAAACTGCGTTTATATGGATCTGAAATTGTCAAAAGCACACAATAATGTGCCCAAGATAACGAAACAGACAGTGTCTGTTGCTGTGGATAGGTTAAATAAAAGAGCTTCATCAAACGCAAATTTGAAACTGAAAAACCAGTCCCAAAGTCGCTAGTTAAGGATTTAGAAATTTCCTTCAAGCTTTTTGGCTCATCAACAACTTGATCTTTAAACTTCTGTTGAAACTCAAAAATTTTTTTACCAACATTCCAATAAACAGATAAAAGTTCGTTATTGATCCGGTGAGCAACTTTATCTCTAGAAGATAAAAGAATTCGATGTATATCATGGATAGCATCTTGCATTGAATTAATTCTAACTGCCGTTTCTAAAACCATAAAATTACCCCAGATCGGTTCTAAATTAATATTATTATTCAACGTGTTAAAATTCTTGGACATCAAAAATGAGCCGCAACAAATCTTTTTTGAGCAAAATGAAACCTCACGAATGGAGAATGCCAAATATGGTTTAGCTATAAATTTTTCCTTATAAACACAGCAAAATCGAGACTATGGAAAAATAAATCTTAAATTAGATAATAGTATAAAGAAAAAGAGCTAAAAATCAGCGGCCCAAAAGTTGGCACAACTTGGCCCATTTATTGGCATAGGATGGCTAGACTACTGGAGATTTTCGATACCGTTCAAAATTTTACTTTCGTTTTTCTTATTTATATGCCACAAGAATCGCAAAAAGCTGTAAGGAAACACCGCAAAATACTGTAATAAAATACCGCAAAATACTGTAACAAAATACCGCAAATTACTGTAACAAAATACCGCAAATTACTGTAACAAAATACCGCAAAAAGTTGTAACAATAAAAATCTTGAACTATAATTAATTATAAATATTAATAAGTTAAAAGCAAAAAATATGATTTACAAAAAGCGTATTGTTGACGGTTTATTAGAGCTAAAATTAGAATCATTCGGTGCAACTCTCATCACCGGACCTAAAGGATGCGGTAAAACGACAACCGGCAAGCAAAAGGCCAAAAGTGTTGTTGAATTTCAAGATGAAGATCTTCGTGATAATTTACTATCCGTGGCTCAAGTGCAACCGTCAAAATTATTAATAGGAGAAAAACCGCGCCTGTTTGACGAGTGGCAGGATGCTCCAAAAATTTGGGGAGCTATAAGAAAATCCATCGATGATGAACAGAAAAACGGACTATATATCCTTACAGGATCAACTTCACAAAATGTGCAGACACCTCATAGCGGAACGCTCAGAATTTCAACAATGAAAATGTATCCGATGAGTCTTTATGAAAGTGAAGAATCCAACGGTACGGTTTCTCTTTCTCAATTATTCAACGATCCTAACTCATTTGATGGATGCCATTCCGACTTAAGCATAGATAAACTGATTTTTGCTATTTGCCGCGGAGGATGGCCTAGCGCAATCAACAACACCACTCCAATAGCTCAATTACAAATTGCAAAAGATCTGTTTGCCCAGACCTGCTCTGTAGATATTTCAAACATTGACGGGACGAAAAGAAATAAATTATGGACTCAAAACCTAATAAGATCATATGCTCGTAATTTGTGCACTTTAAGCACATTACAAACAATTTTTAAAGATATTCAAAATTGCGGAATATCAGAATCATCTTTTTGGAACTATGTAGAGGCACTAGAAAAACTTTTCATTATTGAAGATGTCCCGGCATGGAATCCGGCTATTCGCTCAAAATCAGCAATACGTTCAAAAGACAAACGAAATTTTATAGACCCTTCTATTGCGGTTGCCGCTTTAGGATTAACTCCGGAATACTTTAATACTGATTTTAAAACTTTAGGTTTTCTTTTTGAATCTCTGTGCATACGTGATTTAAGAGTGTACTCAAGCCTCCAAGAAGGACAAGTATCATACTATCATGATCGCTATGACTTAGAAGCCGATGCAGTATTACATCTTGGCGACGGCCGTTATGCACTTATTGAGATTAAGCTTGGTTCAAACGAAATCGATGCTGGAGCAAAACACCTCTGTAAAATTGAGGAGTTAGTAAGGCAATATAACGAAAAAGAAAAACAGGTTCCTATGAGATTACCTGACCTTAAAATAGTTTTAACAGGAACCGAGTATGGATATAAACGTCCGGATGGTGTTTTTGTTATTCCGATTGGATGCCTAAAAGATTAATTTATTGCTAACTCCTTCCTAAATGGGTTCAAGTTTATCTTTCCATGTACTTTTCTATCTTGCCTATATTTATTAAAAGAAAGCAAACTTAAAAATTGTGGAGTTTCACTATTTAATTGCCATTAATTTTTCCTTATGCTGCATAAATAAATGTTACAGTTTGGACAAAATTAAATGCTACATAACGGAATTTACGATCGTTTGCTGACGCTTGCAGATCTAAATGATCTTGAAGAAGAAAAAATTACAATCAAAGAAACTAAATCTGTTAGAGCAGATCCAGAGGGAATCTCATCAATTGTTAATTTTATTAAAAACATTTTAAGATCATATATTAATGAACATGAAGATGATAAAAATCTACTGCCAAGTCTATACAAAATACTTAACCAAACTATAAGAGAATTACCATCATCTACCATTAGCGCTCCTGTAAATCCTCTCACTATATTACAAGAAATAAGAAAAAGTGAATTAATTCCAACATATTCAAGACCTTCTCTACCTTTAAACATCAACCAAATTTTTACTGGCGTAAATGGAGAAATCCCTTTTATCAATGAAATTAAAGCAGAGATTAGAAGTGCCGATAATATCTGCTTTTTCATATCATTTATAAAATATTACGGTTTCTTGCAAATTGAAAAAGATCTTAAAGACTTCTTAGATAGAGGCGGAAACCTGACAATCTTAACTTCAACGTATATTGGTGCAACAGAATCTCGCGCATTAGAAGAGTTTTCCAAGCTTAAAAATACTCATATAAAAATATGCTACGACAGTAAAAAAGTTCGCATGCATGCTAAAGCTTTTATCTTCAAACGAAATAACGGCTGCGGTTCTGCTTACGTAGGTTCTTCTAATCTATCACGATCCGCGCTTAATTCCGGACTTGAATGGAATATTAAGATTTCTGAACTTTACGACTTCTTTTTATATCAAAAAGTCCTAAATTCTTTTGATTTTTTCTTAAATTCTCCAGATTTTGAGGAGTTTAGCGGAAAAGTAGAAGAAATAGAAAAATTAAGACACGCTCTTCAGGAAGAAAAAAATCCAAAAAATAATATTACAAATACGCAAAATACAACTTTTTTTAATATCAAACCATATGATTATCAACAAGAAATCTTAGATAAACTAGCTATACAAAGAACACTTTATAACCGCAATAAAAATCTAATAGTTGCGGCGACAGGAACAGGAAAGACGGTTATTGCTGCATTTGACTACCTGCGTTTTAAGCAACAACAAGATAAAAACAAACAGACCTCGCGTCTTCTTTTTGTTGCGCATAGAAAAGAAATTCTTGAACAGGCATTACAAACATTTAGATATATTTTAAGAAATCCAAATTTTGGAGAAATATGCTGTTCGGGTGAAAAACCAATTTCACGAGAGAATCTATTTATTACCATCCAATCCTTAGATGTAAGAAACATTTGTACAGTCAATGGTGGCGCTAATTTTTATGATTTTATTATCGTTGACGAAGCTCATCATGGCGGAGCTGATAGTTATCAAGATTTATTTAAATATTTAAAACCAAAAATTCTTCTTGGTCTTACTGCTACGCCAGAGCGAAACGACGACCGCCAAATTTTCCAATACTTTGATAACGGAGTAACGGCTGCTATCAGGTTACCGCAAGCTCTAGAAAAAGGTCTTCTCTGCCCATTTGCTTATTTTGGCATCAGCGACACTGTTGATTTAAGCTCTATAGCCATGAAAAATGGCGAATATGACACAAAGCAACTTGAAAAAGTATTTGTTGACGACTCTAAAAGCGCATTCTATAGAGCAGACAATATAATAAAAACACTTTTACATTATGTTGATAATATCGAAAAAACAAAAGCTTTAGGTTTTTGTGTAAATATAAAGCATGCCCAATACATGGCTAACTTTTTTAACCAAAACAGCGATATAAAAGCATTAGCCTTAAATTCGCGCAGCAGTTCACAAGAACGTGCCAATGCCCAAAAAGAGCTAATTGATGGAAAAATTTCTATCATCTTTACAGTCGATCTTTACAATGAAGGTGTAGATATTCCCCAAGTAAATACTGTCCTCTTTTTACGCCCTACAAATTCTTTAACCATATTTTTGCAGCAATTAGGCCGTGGACTGCGTTTATATCCTGGAAAAGATCATCTAGTTGTATTGGACTTTATTGCAAAAGCAGCTCGCAATTTTAATTACAGCTCGCGTTTTCAAGCTCTTCTTAATAAAGGAACGAAAAGCCTGCAAGACGAAATTAAAGACGGGTTTATTAATTTACCTCCAAATTGCTTTATTGAGCTTCAAAAAGAGGCCATGAAGAACGTTTTAGACAACATAAAATCTGCCCAAAATACTAATAAAAATCTTACAACCAAAATAATGCAGCTTAGAGATCAGATTGAAAAAGTTCCTTCTTTACAAGAATTTATAGAGTATTATCAACTAGATTTAGGTGATATATACAACAATAATCGTAGTTTTAGCTCATTGCTAACTAACGCATTAATCATCAAAGAAGATTTTTATACCAACTCAAAACAAGGCTTTCAATTCTTCCAAAAGATAAGTCACATAAATAGTCAGCGTTTTTTATCTTTTATTAAAGAATCTCTTTTAGAAGAACAAATTGATATCACCAATCAATTTTTTAAAATGCTATTTATAAGTTATTACAGGGATGAAAAGAATGGAGATATTGAAGCCTTTAAGAGATTTTTGTTTAGTAAAAACATCAAAGATGAACTACAGCAGTTAATTGCAGTCTTAGAAAATAATATTGATGTACCTTTAAAACCACTTACTACTAACAGCCCTCTTGATCTTTACGGAACTTATACAAGAGATCAATTATTGAGTGCTCTTGACTACGATAACCCTACTACACAGGTCAAAGGTCATTTTTACGACAAAAAAAATAACATCAACATCTTAATGGTGACATTACATAAGAATCTTAATGAGTACAGCGAAAACACCCTTTATGAAGACTATGCCATCGACAACCAAACCTTCCACTGGCAAACGTCAAATAATGTAAAAATAGAATCTAAAGAGGGACAACGTTTAATCAACTCTAAAAACAATATGCTGCTATTTGTTCGTGATAAAAAATACAATAAGAATAAAACACGAGCTCCATATGCTTGTCTTGGATTTGCAACTCCTATCTCATACGAAGGAGAATCTCCAATCAACTTTAAGTTAAAACTTCAAAATGAAATTCCTGCTAAATATTTAAGTAAAAGTATTCTATACAATTAGCCTTTTTGAAAACCACCTTGAAATTTAAGAGAGTTCTTTTTCCTTCAAATATTCCAGACAGTGTCTGGAATTTCTTTTTATGAAAGCAACAAAAATTAAGCCCCGACTTACATCCTTTAAAATGTAAATCAGGGCCTTTTATGAAAAAAGTTAAAAACTAACTATTCCCACTCAATATTTATAAAAGTATTTATAATTTATCTTATTGATATTAAATATTTTTATTTTTTCAAATTTTCTAAATTAAACCTATTTTTTAAGCTTTTCAAATTTTTTGTTGTCAAAAATGAGTCACTATAGTTCTTTTATGAACAAAGGACACTTCACCATTCAACAGCCTCAGGTGAAAGTTACCAGCAAGTTAAATATAGCTGGATTTATTTGGCTACTTTGCAGTAATTCCTTATTTTTCAATAAATTAACTTTTGGAGTCTCCACCGCTCAAGCTTTAGGTGAAAGTTACCAG
>NZ_GL830950.1 GCF_000188195.1 Succinatimonas hippei YIT 12066 | reverse complement strand
CACTCCTCCGTGCTTTCCGGGGTTGTACGGCCAAGCCTCGCGGGTCATTAGTACCGGCTAGCTTCACTCCTCACAGAGCTTCCACCTCCGGCCTATCTACGTCTTCGTCTTAAACGGCCCTTTCGGAGCTTGCACTCGGGATGACTCATCTCGGGGCCTGCTTCCCGCTTAGATGCTTTCAGCGGTTATCAGTCCCGGACTTGGCTGCCGGGCCGTGCCATTGGCATGACAACCCGTAAACCAGCGGTCCGTTCACTCCGGTCCTCTCGTACTAGGAGCAATCCCCCTCAATCATCCTACGCCCGCGGTAGATAGGGACCAAACTGTCTCACGACGTTTTGAACCCAGCTCGCGTACCACTTTAAATGGCGAACAGCCATACCCTTGGGACCAACTTCAGCCCCAGGATGTGATGAGCCGACATCGAGGTGCCAAACACCGCCGTCGATATGAACTCTTGGGCGGTATCAGCCTGTTATCCCCAGAGTACCTTTTATCCGTTGAGCGATGGCCCGTCCATTTGGAACCACCGGATCACTATGACCTACTTTCGTATCTGTTCGACTTGTCGGTCTCGCAGTTAAGCCGGCTTTTGCCATTGCACTGTCATCACGGTTTCCGACCGTAACCAGCCGACCTTCGTGCTCCTCCGTTACCCTTTGGGAGGAGACCGCCCCAGTCAAACTTCCCGCCAGACACTGTCCCATGTCATTTAAGCCTTAGGTTAGAACCTCAAAACTGTCAGGGCGGTATTTCAAGGGCGACTCCATCAGAGCCTGAGCTCCGACTTCAGTGTCTCCCGCCTATCCTGCGCAAACAGGTTCAAGGTTCAGTGTCAAGCTGCAGTAAAGGTTCACGGGGTCTTTCCGTCTAGCCGCGGGTACACTGCATCTTCACAGCGATTTCGGTTTCACTGGGTCCCGGGTGGAGACAGCGCGGCCATGGTTACACCATTCGTGCAGGTCGGAACTTGCCCGACAAGGAATTTCGCTACCTTAGGACCGTTATAGTTACGGCCGCCGTTTACCGGGGCTTCACTCAAGGGCTTCAGCTTGCGCCTGACCCCATCATTTAACCTTCCGGCACCGGGCAGGTGTCACACCCTATACTTCCCCTTTCAGGTTCGCAGAGTGCTGTGTTTTTGTTAAACAGTCCCAGCCGCCATTTAGCTGCGGCTGTCAAGTGCTCCCTCCGTGCGGATTTCACACCCGACAGCGTACCTTCTCCCGAAGTTACGGTACATTTTTGCCTAGTTCCTTCACCCGGGTTCTCCCAAGCGCCTTGGTATCCTCTACCCGACCACCTGTGTCGGTTTGGGGTACGGCCGCATAATATCTAAGCTTAGAGGCTTTTCCTGGAAGCCTGGACCTAGCAGCTTCACAAACCGTAGTTTGCTCCTCTCGGCTCTCAGTTCATCACCGCAGGTCTTTTAACCCCCGCGATTCCCTACCGCCTTTCACCGGAACTTCCGCTCTCCGGCCTGCCTTACCTTCTCCGTCACCTCATCGCAATATTATCCGGTACGGGAATATTAACCCGTTTCCCTTCGACTGCGCTTTTCAGCCTCGCCTTAGGCACCGACTCACCCTGCCCCGATTAACGTTGGACAGGAACCCTTGGTCTTCCGGCGAACGGGCTTTTCACCCGTTTTATCGTTACTTGCGTCAGCATTCGCACTTCTGCTCCCTCCAGCAAGCCTCTCAGCTTGCCTTCTCCGGCTTGCAGAACGCTCCCCTACCACTTGCACCTAAATGCAAATCCGCGGCTTCGGTGTCAGATTTTAGCCCCGTTACATCTTCCGCGCAGGCCGACTCGACCAGTGAGCTATTACGCTTTCTTTAAATGATGGCTGCTTCTAAGCCAACATCCTGGCTGTCTATGCCTTCCCACATCGTTTCCCACTTAATCTGAACTTCGGGACCTTAGCCGGCGGTCCGGGTTGTTTCCCTCTCCACGATGAACGTTAGCACCCACCGTGTGTCCCCCGCTTTCAACTGGACGGTATTCGCAGTTTGCTACGCCTCGGTATCACTTGACGCAACCCTCGGCGTTACAGTGCTCTACCCCCGTCCGTCACCACGGGACGCTACCTAAATAGCTTTCGGGGAGAACCAGCTATCACCGGGTTTGATTGGCCTTTCACCCCTAGTCCGAAATCATCCCCTGACTTTGCAACGTCAGTGGGTTCGGCCCTCCGGCAGGTGTTACCCTGCTTTCAGCCTGTCCCGGACTAGATCACTCGGTTTCGGGTCTGCCCGTATCAACTCCTCGCCGGTTATGACTCGGTTTCCCTGCGGCTCCCCCATCTAGGTTAACCTCGCTAATACGGACAACTCGCTGACCCATTATACAAAAGGTACGCAGTCACATGACTTGCATCATGCTCCCACTGCTTGTACGCACACGGTTTCAGGTTCTATTTCACTCCCCTCCCGGGGTTCTTTTCGCCTTTCCCTCACGGTACTGGTTCACTATCGGTCGCCGGGTAGTATTTAGCCTTGGAGGATGGTCCCCCCTCTTCAGACAGGATTCCTCGTGTCCCGCCCTACTCTCTCTCATCTCCTGTGCCCCTTCGCGTACGGGAGTCTCACCCTCTGCGCTTCACTTTCCCACGTGATTCCGCTAAAACACAGCTGACTTTTGGGCTCCTTCCCGTTCGCTCGCCGCTACTTGGGAAATCTCGGTTGATTTCTTTTCCTCGGGGTACTGAGATGTTTCACTTCCCCCGGTTCGCTTCATGCCTTGCAGCATGATGACATAGTTGCCTATGTCGGGTTCCCCCATTCGGACATCCGCGGCTTAACGCCCCTTATCGGCTTACCGCGGCTTTTCGCAGATTGGCACGTCCTTCTTCGCCTCCCGGCGCCATGGCATCCGCCATGTGCGCTTTCTTCTTGACCGTACAACCCCGAAAACCTCGGAGTCGTATCTCTTAAGTCTATCTAGTAAGTTCTCTTACTTAATTAGTTCTGACTTTTCTTGCCGGAAAGACTTCGGACTTGCGTCGCTTGTTCGAAACCTTTCTCTTTGACTAATTGAGTTTTTTTCTTCAGCTTGAGTTAAGTTGTTAAAGAGCTTA
>NZ_GL830949.1 GCF_000188195.1 Succinatimonas hippei YIT 12066 | reverse complement strand
GGGGTTTTAGCCGCTGATCTTTTTTGATAAAAACTGGAATTTTTATAAAAATCAAATTAATAAGCATTATTAACCCTTAAACAATCAAGTCCGGAGCAAATTTGTAATTCATCATAAATATTGAGGTTATGTGAAAATTTAATATATTTTTCAAAAGTGTGATCTTGGTATTTGACACATACATTTTATATAAAAATGTATGTAAAGATATCAGATCAAATTACGCTCATTGCATAAAGAGCAAATCTAAGTCAAAAAATAACTTTTTTTATGTCATTTTTCAGTCGTAGTAATAAATTTTGTCTGTAAAAATAAGATAACTTAAAGTTTTTGTTTCTTTTATAATTTTTAATAAAAAAGATAATTTTATATATAAAAAATAGCATTAATATTATTAATTATTTGATTATTAAAAATAAATTATTTTAAATATAAAGACTAATATAACAAATCATAAATTTACTTTATTTTTTTTATTAAAAATAAAACTACATATAAAAATATAAAACACTGAAATAATTCAGCTGTTTTTGTATTGCTTTTTCAGATAGTAAAAGGGCCGTAAATTTTAAAAATGTGATGAAAGTGCACGGTGTTTACAGTCCTAAAAAAGTTTAAATATAAGTTAATTTACTGATAAAACAACAAGTTATATTTTTAATAATCTTTCTCTGATTTTGTTTTCTTTTAAACAAAAGTCTTGTCTTTTTTGATATATGCACTTTGCTCCTTTCTCTAAACTTTATCGTGAAATTTAAATATTACTCATGCACTACTAAAGAAAGCATATTTGCTTAAGGAGTCATATTTCATGAGAGCAGTTGTTCTTAGAGGACCTAATCAGTTTGCTCCTGAGGATATTCCGGTACCGGAGATTGGCAATGACGAGATTTTGCTAGAGATGAAAGCTGCCGCAATTTGCGGTACTGATATGCGCATTCTTACCGGTAAGAAGACCAAAGGCGTTCGTTATCCTTCAGTTATCGGTCACGAATTTTGCGGCATCATCGCTAAAGTCGGTTCAGACGTTAAAGGATATGAAGTAGGTGAGAAGGTTGCAGTAGCTAATGTTATTCCTTGCCACCATTGCAGCAGCTGCCTGCACGGACGTACCAATGCTTGCTTGAACCGTAAAGCTATCGGCTATGAGTTTGACGGCGGTTTTGAAGAATATATCCGTATTCCCGGCATCTGCATCGAAAACGGTAATGTTGTCAAGCTCCCGGATCACGTCTCATTTGCAGCCGGCGCTTTGATTGAGCCGCTTTCTTGCTGCATTCGCGGTTTGCGCAATGCCGGAACCGGCTTTAATGATGATGTTCTCATTGTCGGCGCTGGTCCTATCGGCTTGTTCCACCTTCAGTTGGCTAAGATTGCCGGAGCCCGTAAAGTAATCGTCAGCGAGCCTAATGAGCAGCGTCGTAAGGTTGCAGCAGAGCTCGGTGCCGATATTGTTGTTGATCCGATGAACGAAAACCTTGAAGAGATCGTAAAGCGCGAAACCAACGGTCTCGGCATGGACGTTATTGTCATGGCAATCGGTGTTCCTCCGCTTGTTAACCCGACCTTAAAGCTTTGCAAGAAGGGCGGTACCGTTAACTTGTTTGCAGGTTTTGCCGGAACCGGTGAGTGCAAGATCGAAGTCAATACCATTCACTATAACGAAATCAATGTAAACGGCAGTACCGCTTACAAGCTTGAGGATTACCTCGCAGCAGCCGAGATGATCAAGAGCGGCAAGATTGATGCCGACAAGATTGTTACCCATAAATTCAAGATCGAAGACTTCCAGAAAGCATATGACGTATGCGTAGCCGGAACCGGTCTTAAAGTTGTTATTGAACCTTAATTTGAGTTTTTAAGGTTTGGCTAAAAGTTTTATTCATTTGTTTTGTTACTAAGTAAAGAGGAAATTAACTATGGCAATGTTAGGTAAGGCAGTTCGCATGAGCCGTTTGGTCAACCCTAAGAGCAACAAGATGATGGCAATCACCGTTGACCACGCTATCTCTCGCGGAATTGCTCCTATGACCGGTTTGCATCACATCCAGGACACCATTGACAAGATCATCGCCGGACGTCCTGATGCAATGACTATGACCAAAGGTATTGCTGAAGACTGCATGTGGCAGCATGCCGGTAAAGTCTCTATTTTGATGAAGATTTCCAACTATTCTCCTGTAGCTCCGACCAATGACACCGTTTTCGGCTCTGTTGATGAAGCTATCCGCATGGGTGCTGATGCTGTCTCCATGGGTGCTATGACCTTAGGCGACCATCAGGCTGAGCAGTTTGAGAGAATCGGTCGTGTTGCTGACGAGTGTGCTTTAAAGGGCATGCCGTTAATCGGTCACGTCTATCCGAAGGGAGAGAGTGTTCCTGTTGATAAGCGTACCGCCTGGGAAAATATCGCATACTGCTGCCGTAGCGCCTGCGAACTCGGTATGGATATCGTTAAGACCACTTATACCGGCGATCCTGATTCCATGGCTAAAGTTGTTTCTTGTGTTCCGAGCCAGTTCCGCATCGTTATTCAGGGCGGTGACGCATGCAAGACCTTGGACGATTACCTCAAGATGACCCGTGATGCTATGGACTGCGGTGTTGGCGGTGTAACCATGGGACGTTTCGTATGGGATTACAAAGACATTACCGCTTTGGTAATTGCTCTTCGCTACATCATCCACGAAGGCTACAGCGTCAAGGAAGCCAAAGAATTATTGGCTCAGCTTGAGAACGATAAGAACTACGACCAGTTCTAATCATAATTTCATCATAACTAAACAAAAATAAGGAAGGACCCGCCAGTGAAAGCAATATATCTTTTGGGTGTAGACGTAGGAACATCGAGTATCAAGACCGTTATCCTTGACTCGAACGCCAAGGTCGTGGCGGAAGAAACTGATTTTTACCGCCTTATCAATCCCGATCAGGTATCAATTCAGGTTGACGCTGCCGATATGTGGAGGGCTTTCATTAATTGTGTAAGCCATCTTGTAAGCAGAAATAACGTAGATCCTACATTGATCGGTGCAATCAGTATCTCCAGTTTATGCCCCGGACTTGCTGCATTTGATGCTGCAGGTAAATTGCTGGTGGATCCTATCATTTATTCAGACAGACGCAGTACTCAAGAAGCTGAAATTTTTCGCGAGAAAGTAGGCGATAAGCGTCTGTTTGAAATTACGGCCAACAGTGCTATGGCCGGCGCCATGTCCGGAACTTCGATACTGTGGATAAAGCGCAATCTCCCCGAAATTTACGAACGTACTAAATATTTTGGACATATAAATACCCTCATGGCTCAAAAGCTGTGCGGTAATTTCGCAATTGATCATTCAAATGCTTCTTACACTCTTTTATATGAAACCGTAGATCGCGGCATCTGGTCGGAAGAGTTATGCGAAAAGGTAGGTATAGATATTGAAAAGCTGCCTCCTTTGCATAAGTCAACTGATGTTGTAGGCACTCTTATCAATCAGGAATTGCTGGATTTGGGTTTGCTTCCCGACACTAAGATCGTTATCGGCGGCGGTGATACCGCTTGTGCAACTTTTGCTGCCGGTGTGGTCAAACAGTGGGATGTCTGTGAATCAGTAGGAACTTCCGATGTCCTTACCGTAGCCGTAGAGAAGCCCTTGTTCTCCCCTAAATTCATTAATCGCCGCCACGTAGTAGACGGAGCATGGATTTATCAGGGGGCTATGTCGCATACCGGTTCTTCTTATAAATGGATGTATGACAATTTCTATCAGGATTTTCAGGCTATTGCCTCAGGATCCGGAAAGAAAGGCATGCTGATGATGAATGAGGATGCCGCAAAAGCTGCTCCCGGAGCCGACGGCCTTGTGTTTTTGCCCTATATGATGGGCGAGCGCAGCCCGGTGTGGGATGCTTACGCAAGAGGTGAATTTTTCGGATTGTCCTTAAAGACAACAAGACGCGAAATGAATCGTGCCGTTCTTGAAGGATGTGCATACGGTTTGCGTCAAATGTTCGATATTTGTGAAGAATTAACCGGTGAGAAGATAACGCATTTTTCATCAATCGGAGGCGGGGCAAAGAGCAAAGTTTGGGCCCAAATTAAGGCCGATATTACCGGTCGCGACATCACCGTTTTAGATATGAGCGATATGGCTCCTGTCGGAGCTGCTTTACTTGCAGGTGTCGGAGCCGGTGTTTTCAAGGATGTATACGAAGCTTCGGCGAAAGTCGAAAAAGCGGTTTATACAAAAATTAAGCATTCCGATGCAGATAAAGAAGTATATGACCGTCGCTATCAAGTGTATACAGGCTTGTACCCTAGGTTAAAAGATTTGTATCGAGTAAATCTCGGTATCAAAGAAAACTGATTTATAAACAACATAGCAGGAGAATCTCATGAAAAAATTTGTAGCCACCTTATTGGCCGCTTCTTTGGGTTTAGCTGTTGCCGGTACCGCCAGCGCCACTACTTTGAATGTCAGCGTACCTGATGCCGATAACTCATACATCTACGCTGCCGCTCAGGAATTCACCAGGCGCGCTGCCGAGTACTCAAACGGCTCTCTGGAAATGAAGGTCTTCCCGAACGGATCATTATACGGCGGCGATGCTAACGCAGCTGTTTCTTCCGTCGGCAACGGCTCATTGGATGTCGTTATTTTGGCTGCATCCTTATACGCAAGCTTCAATCCTGAGTTCTATGTGTTGTCAGTTCCGTATCTGTTTGATAACACCAAGCAGCTTCAGGACTATATCAACAGCGAAGACGGCGTTAAGCTTTTTAATTCCGTAGAGGAAATGGGAATTACCTGCTTAGGCCGCTGGACCCGCAGTTTCCGTCAGGTCACCAACAGCAAACATCCGGTAAATCAGCCTGAAGATCTTCAGGGTTTAGTTTTGCGTACTCCGAGCAACTCTTTATATGTAGAGTTCTTCAAAGCTTGCGGCGCTAACGTAACACCGATGAACTTCTCTGAAGTTTACAATGCCTTGCAGCTTGCAACCCTTGACGGTCAGGAAAACCCGATTGACGTTCCTGCTACCAGCAACTTCTACGAAGTTCAGAAGTATGTTTCCATGACTAACCATATTGCTGATGCCTGGGTTGTCGGCATGAATACTGAGAAACTCAAGAGCTTGTCAGAAGAAGAGCAGCAGGCTCTTGCCAAGGCAGCAACCGAGTGCCAGCAGTGGTATGTTGATTATCAGGCTACCCGTGACGGCGAGATGTTGAAGCTTTTGACCGATAACGGTATGCAGGCTAACGAAATACCGGCTGAAGGTATGGCCAAGTTTGTAGCTGTTTCTCAGAAACTCTACCCTGAGTTCAAGAAGTTAGTCGGCAATGATGCTCTCTTTGACGCAGCTGTTAAGTTCTGCGGTAAAGCTCAATAATTAATAATTTTTCCTTCCTATAAACCATTGATTTTACTGGTGATGCAAGGAGGTTTTTTACTTCCCTGCATCCCTTTTACCCCAAAATCTTTGGTTTGACGAAGAATAAAAAAAAGAAATTGTCCCTTTAAGGAGAGAAAGTTTATGCAACGTAAACTCTCACGTTTTAGTAAATTTTTTGATGTCGTCGATAAGATGGAAGACATCGTTTGCGGCGGAACGCTGGCAGCTTTGCTGTTCGTAGTTTTGCTGCAGGTAGGTGCCCGTTGGTGCGGCATCATCTTAGCTTGGACGGAAGAAACCACCCGTTTCCTGTTCCTTTGGATGATGTTTATTGCTGTTGCAGCAGGTTTTAATCGCGCTGAGTCTGCTCGTGTGGTCGTATTAATTCAAAAGTTTCCGGTTTCTTGGCAGAAAGTTTGCGCTGGTGCTTATTACATTGTTTCTATCGCTTTCTTCCTGTTCATGCTCGTTTACGGCACCGAACTTTCTATGCAGAAGTTTAAATTCCATGAAATGGCAACGGCTTTAGCTCTTCCGATGGGCTTTATTATGATTAGCGTACCTATCAGCGGTTTCTTGGGAATTATCGGAACTATTCAAAGTTATCTTGAATATTCACACATTGTTGCAGTAGGCGGTGATAACAGCGAAATCGGTATGGAGGGAACTGTCAAATGAGTATGAGTGTTATTTTGCTGATCCTGTTTCTTGCATTGATGGCATTCGGTATTCCTATTGCCATTTCCTTGGGAGCAGCTTGTGTGGCGGTGCTCGTTACCATGAGCCCGATGCCTTTAACCATGGTTGTACAGATGATGTACAGCTCCATGAACAGTTTCATCATGGTGGCTGTTCCGCTCTTTATTCTGGCGGGCTCATTGATGGATGAAGGCGGTATTGCGGATAAGATTTACGATTTGGCAGATGCCTGCGTAGGTTGGATTTACGGCGGTTTAGGTCACGTTTCCGTATTTTGTAACATTATTTTCGGTGCCATGTCCGGCTCATCCGTTGCCGCAGTTGCCTCCATCGGCAAGATGAGTATTAACGCCATGGCCAAGAAAGGTTACCCTAAAGCTTACGGTGTAGGTATTAACCTTGCAGGCTGTATGCTCGCTTCCGTTATTCCGCCTTCAATTTTGATGATCGTTGCTGCATCAACTGCAGGTGTTTCCATCGGTCAGGCTTTGATGGCAGGTCTCGTTCCCGGTATCTTTATCGGTGTTGCCTTCATGATCTATAACTATATTACCTGCAAGGTAAAAGGTACCGGTGAAAAGAGCGAGTTCAGCGTTCAGCGCTTGGGTAAGGCTTTTATTTCCGCGGTTCCTGCATTGATGGTACCGGTAATTCTCCTTGTCGGTATGTACAGCGGTGTTTACACCCCGACCGAAGGTGCAGGTATTGCCGCTTTCTATGCCATCTTGATTTCAATTTATGTCTATAGACGTTTGAAGTGGTCCGATATTCCCCGCATTATCGCTAAGAATGCCCGTCAAACCGGCACTATCTTGTTTATTGCTATCACAGCAAAACCTGCAGGTCAGATTTTCGAACTTGACGGCTTGCCCGGACAGCTAGCCAACTTTATCGTCGGCATATCAAATGATCAGCTCATAATTCTGTTTGCTCTGTTCGTGTTCTTGCTCTTAGTCGGTATGTTCATGGACGCAACAGCTGCAATCTTCATTTTGGTACCGATTTTGCTGCCGGTAATGGTTAAGATTGGCGTATCTCCGTTGTTCTTTGTGGTATTCCTCGTCATTACCTTGTCATTCGGTCTTATCACGCCGCCTGTGGGGGTGTGCCTGTACGCTGCCCAAAATGTTACAGGCATGTCATTTGAGGCGGTGGTCAAGTCGGTTATGCCTTGGCTGTATCTGACAACCGGCGTCTTATTAATGTTCATCTTCTTCCCTGAGATTATTACGGCTCCGGTTGAATGGATGTTCAGTACTAATTAGTAAGCCTTAGACCGCAGTTTATAAATTAAGCTGCGGTTATAGTGAAAAGTGCCAAAAGTAAAACAAGAGTTGTTTAGGAGAATTTACACATGAAAATCGTAGTATTGGACGGCTATACCGAAAACCCTGGTGATTTAAGCTGGGATGAGCTTGCCAAACTCGGTGACCTTACCGTCTACGATCGTACTCCGGTAAATGACGAAGCTGAAATCATTCGTCGTATCGGTGATGCCGAAATGGTTTACACCAATAAGACTCCGATTTCACGCCGCGTTATTGATGCTTGCCCGAATATGAAGTTTATCAGCATGCTCGCTACCGGTTATAACGTAGTTGATTATGCTTATGCCAAAGAAAAAGGCATTCCCGTAACCAATGTTCCTACCTATGGTACCGCTTCAGTAAGTCAGTTCTCAATCGCTTTACTGCTTGAGGTGTGCCATCACATCGGGCATCACGACGCTTCAGTTCATGCCGGAAACTGGGCTAAGTGCATTGATTGGTGTTATTGGGATTATCCGCTTATTGAGCTTGACGGCAAAACCATCGGTATTATCGGTTTCGGCCGTATCGGACAATCTGAAGGCAGAATTGCCAAAGCTATGGGTATGAAGGTTCTTGCATATGATCTTTATCCTAATGATTCAGGCCGTGCTATTGCAGATTATGTAAGCCTTGATGAGCTCTATGCTAAAGCTGACGTGATTTCATTGCACTGCAATTTAACTCCGGAAAACACTTGCATGATTAATAAGGATTCTATAGCCAAGATGAAAGACGGCGTAATTCTTATTAACAATGCCCGCGGTCAGCTTATCAATGAACAGGATGTTGCTGAGGCGCTTAACAGCGGCAAGATGGGAGCTGCAGGTCTGGACGTTGTTTATACCGAGCCTATTAGAGAAGACAATCCTTTACTTAAAGCTAAAAACTGCATTATTACTCCGCATATTTCATGGGCTCCAAAAGAAAGCCGGCAGCGCATTATGGACTGCGCCGTGGAAAACGCTAAAGCATATATTGCAGGTTCACCTATTAACGTGGTTAACAAGTAAGACCAATGAAAAAATGTATTGTCATCTCGGACTCTTTTAAGGGTACGGTATCCAGTTTGGAAATTTGCGAAATAGCAAAACAATCCATTCCGCGATTCTTCCCTGAGTGTGAAGTGATAGCTCTTCCGGTTGCAGACGGCGGTGAAGGTACTGTTGAATGCTTTGTCAAGGGAATCAATGCCGAACCGGTTACCGTATCGGCAACTGGCCCTTTGGGTGCTCCCCTTGATGCCGTTTATGCTCGTCACGGCAATCAGGCGATCGTGGAGATGGCAAGTGTAGCAGGTTTGCCGCTTTTAAATAATCGTCTTGATCCGATGAATGCAACAACCTTCGGAGTCGGACAGCTTATCCGCCATGCTATAGAAAACGGCTGCACGGAAATCCTGTTGGGACTTGGCGGCAGTTGTACTAACGACGGCGGTTGCGGCTGTGCCGCGGCGTTGGGAGTTAAGTTTTATGACGAAGCTAATAATAGCTTTATCCCCACGGGCGGAACCCTAAGCAAAATTTGCAAAATTGATTGCAAAGACGCCAAGGAGTTGTTAAAGGGAGTTCAAATCACAGTTATGTGTGACGTTGAAAATCCTTTGTACGGGCCTACCGGAGCTGCATATGTTTTCGGACCGCAGAAAGGTGCAGATGAAAAGATGGTTCGGGAAATCGATTCAGGCTTGCGCCGTATGTCCGAAGTAGTCGAAACAGAGCTTGGTAAAGCCGTTGCGCAAATCCCGGGAGCAGGTGCCGCCGGCGGTATGGGAGCCGGATGCATTGCGTTTTTAAACGCAAAGCTCAAATCAGGTATTGATGCTGTTCTTGATATGGTTGAGTTTGATCGTCGTATTGAGGGAGCTGATTTGGTTATCACCGGCGAAGGTCGCATTGACTCTCAAAGCGTACACGGAAAAGTAATTTCCGGAATCGTCAAAAGAACCAGAGTTAAAAATATTCCTTTGATGGCAATTGTCGGATCAATTCATCCAAGCGCAGCTGAAGCATATGATTTAGGTGTTACGGCTATGTTCGGTATCGACCGTGAAGCGGTGGCATTTGAAAAGTATGCAGATAGAAGTGCAGAGAATTACCGGCAAACCCTTGAGGATATTTTACGACTCTTAAAAGCAATGAAAGAGCGCTGGCAGAAATAGCTGACGCTTTTTCAGATTTTTTGCCGCCTGGCGATATTTTGTCGGTTTTGTCCGAATCGTGGGCGGAGTTTTTTAAAAAGGGAACTCTTACTTATAACAACAAAAAGCTGTAATAACAGCGTTCTGCCGATGCCAAGCATTGGAGCAATTCATCTCGGTAGTTATGTGTGGGCTTTGAATTGATTTTGGGCTTGCATCGGTTTTTTTGTCCCTGAAAAATGTGTTTTACCGATGGCTTATAAAAAGAAATTAAATGCTCAAGAGTCTGATGCAATCAGAAAGCTTGATTATATGATTGAACTTTTCGTTAATATTCTGAAGGTTCAATTATGTATTTACGATACGGAGCGAAAGTTCATAAAATCCATTTCTGATTTGACTGATGAAGAAAATCCTTTAATTACCGATGCAAGTTATCGCGAGCATCTTTTAGATCGTGCTGAAAACGACAAAGTCTTTGTTGAAAGCGATTTTGAGAACGTAATTTACGGCGGTATGCTTATCGAAGACAGGATTATCATCTTTGGGCCGTTGGTTGTCGGCAGCAGAAATGAAGAAATTAACAGACTGCATTCTTTAAGACATAATTGCAGATTGTTCTCGATTCAAAATTGTGATTTGATAACTGTAATAAGTGTGCAAATGATGCTTTATTCGGCTTTTTATGATTTTTACCCGTCTCTTTCATCCGTTATCCAAAGTGCATTTTTGAATTTAAAGGCGGTAGAACATATCGACGAGAGAGTAAGCGAGATTGTTGTCGAGCAGTTTGAAACTAATCAGCCGTTATCTTCACTGAGTATGGAAACGGCTATTTTAAAAGCCATATGGGACGGAGATATTAAGACTTTACGTCATTGTCAGGATCAAGCTTATCATTCCAGAAATTTTGCATCTTCCGATCCTGTGAGAGCTGAAAAGATTCGCGGTTTTGTCGATATATCTTTATCAGCACGTGCTGCCATCATGAGCGGAGTGAATGAGGGTGAGGCTTTAATTTTAGCTAATTCTTATGTTCGGGAAATTGAAGATGTACGCTCCGTGCAGGAAGCGATGGCATTGAAATTACAGGCACAGCTGAAATTTGCTCAGATGGTAAGCGATCTTAAAAGCGATAAAGATTCTGATATCGGAACAAACATTGTCAGTAGCGCAGACAAGTCAACGCTTAAAAAACAAAGAATGCTGACGCAGATTAAAAATTACATTCGCCAAAACATAAATTCACGGATGAGCCTTGATGATTTATCCGATTATTTTAATGTAAGCAAAACTTATTTGCAGACGCTGTTTAAAGATCAGGAGAATACTACTCTGATGCGCTATATTCGTTCTGAGCGCATCAAAATTGCCAAATTAATGTTAAAAACTACGGATTTACCCTTAGTGGAAATTGCCGGTTATTTAAATTTTTGTTCACAGTCTAATTTTACAAAAGTTTTTAAGCAGTTAACCGGCATGACACCTGAGAGCTATCGTCTTGAAAAGAGCAACAATGCTGCTCTTTTGGTATCTAAAGATAAGTAAGGTTATTCCGGTTTCAATATTCCGCGTTTAAATGATCCGTTTTCTACCTCAATGCAGTCAAATCCGCCGTCCAGTGCGGATTTGATGCCCAAAGGGCCGTCTTCAAGTACTATGCATTCGCAAGGCTGCAGTTTTAAAAGCTGTGCTGCTTTTAAAAAAGTATCAGGAAAGGGCTTATGCCTTGTTACATCATTGGCACTTACTGAAACGTCAACGCATTTGTCCAGATTCAGAAAATTGAGAATAGTGTCCACGTTCACTCTTTGCGTACCGGTTCCGATACCGATTAATTGTCCTTTTGCTTTACCGTCTCTAAGGATATTCTCAATCGGCTTGAAAGTATGAAGTTTGTCAAAATGAGAACGATAAACTTCAACTTTACGGGCGACGAAAGCATCAACATCGTTTATTTCAAGCCCGTGACGGTTAAAGTACAAGACTACATCTTTACTTGACATGCCTCCCAAGTCATAGATGGTTTGAGGATTAATGGCATAACCTCTTTCTTTGTATACCGTAGTCCAGGCAAGGACGTGCAGCGGCATTGAGTTGATTAAGGTTCCGTCCAGGTCGAAAATAAGGGCTTTATATGTGCTTAAATCAGGAAAAGAGTCCATTTAAACCTCAAGGTCAAATAAAATAAGGGCACGTTCGGTTAATTTGAGTATACTCTATATTTGTTATTAACAAATAAATTGAAAAATATGGACGCAAGAAAAATCTCCTGTGACTGCATTATTGTCGGAGCCGGATCTGCCGGAATCGAGGCGTACAAGACGGCAAAACAAAACGGTGCGCAATGTATTTTGGTGGAATCGGGGCCTCTTGGAACAACAGCTCATCGTACCGGAGATATCCCGTCATGTCTCTTATTTGCGGCGGGAAAAGCAGCTCATACCAATGTCGATGCCGAAAAATTCGGACTCAAGTTTAAAAATAAAGCGAGTTTTGATAAATCAAACGTATTGAATTCTCTGCGGGCTTCAAGAGCGCAGTCAACTACCGAAGTTTTGTCTTTTTTATATAAGATCCCCGATGATGAAAGAATTATCGGAAAAGCCGGATTTATTGATGCGCATCATGTACATGTAGGTGAGAATTTAATTATCGAATTTAAAACTGCAGTAATTGCCACCGGTTCTATCCCCGTAATTCCTTATGAACTTGGGAAATTGGGCGGGATTTTAACTACCGATGATTTTTTTGAGACGGATCGGATTAAAAATAGTGTCGCCGTGTTCGGATCAGGTTTGGTCGGTTTGCGTTTGGGGCAGGCTCTATCGTATTTGGGCGTTGATGTTACTGTTTTTTGTGATGAGAATTTATGGCTTTTGACGGATGAAACAGTGATCGCAAAGACCAGAGAGCTTTTAAGAAAAAGCATGAAGCTTTCAGTTAACTCTAATATCACGTCAATTGAAAAGCACGGAGATCTGTACGGAATTTATTATCTTGATGAAAATAATTTTGAAAATTTCATTACAGTAGAACAAATTATTTCTGCAGGAAGCCGCTACCCTAAGATTGACGGTATGAAGCTTAGAGATATCGGAATAAAATTAAGCCCTTTTGGTTTTATTGATGTTGATGAAAAAACTTTACAGACATCAATTCCGCATATTTTTGCCGCCGGTGATGTTATAGGTCATAAAATGTCAACGAATTTAGCCAAGGAAACGGGAAGAGTTGCCGGATTTAATGCGGCAAATCTTCCGCACAAACTTGAAATGAACAGTTCAGTTGCCGTACATGTACTGCCGACAGAGCCTGCTGCCGCTATAGTGGGACTTAGTTTTAATGAAGTTAAAGAAAGAGCGAAACTCGGCTTTCATTTTGTTATCGGCGAGTCGCATGCGGATAAAGGAATTTATCGCTGTGAACATACTGCACAGGGGCTTATAAGACTTTATTGTGATTTGCAGAATCATTGTATTCTCGGTGCTGAAATGTGTGCTCCGCAGTGTGATCATTTGGCGCATTTTTTAGCTTTGGCAATACAAAAGAAGATGACGGCAGATGAATTAAGTACTTTCAGCTTTTTTCATTTAACTTATGAAGAAGCGTTAAATGACGCGGCAAAGGCGGCGGTTAAAGCGATAAATCAAAGAAAAGGAACCAATTATTATGCTCGTTCATAATGAAAATAAAGAGAAAATTTTAGTACTGGCTTCAGGTAATGCCGGTAAAGCTCGCGAGTTTGCAAAGCTCCTTGAGCCTTTTGGATATACTGTAAAACTACAAAAAGAATTTAATGTTGACTCTCCTGAAGAAAACGGTTTGTCTTTTGTTGAAAATGCGTTGATAAAGGCAAGATATGCTGCAGCTCAAACCGGATATCCGGCTATTGCCGATGATTCAGGTATTTGCGTTGACGCTTTAAACGGGGCTCCCGGTATATATTCTGCCCGTTTTTCAGGTGAACACGGTGATGATAAGAGCAACAATGAAAAGCTGCTTGCTCTTTTAAAGGATGTTCCTTTGCCAAAACGTACGGCATTTTACTTTTGCGCTTTGGCTTTAGTTAGGACTAAAGATGATCCTGTTCCGCTTATTGCTACCGGAAAATGGTGCGGTACCGTGGGATTTAAAGAGCAGGGAAGCGGAGGTTTTGGTTATGATCCTTTGTTTCTTGTAACCGAACGTAATTGTACGGTAGCGCAGCTGCCCGATCAGATTAAAAATTTAATTTCTCATCGTGCTCGGGCGATGATGAAGCTAAAGGCGATGCTGCATCAAAATGATCTTTGATTTTCTGCAAGACAATTACACGGGGCTTTATATTCATTATCCTTTTTGCATGCACAAATGTCCTTATTGTGACTTTAATTCATATGCAAAAGGGATAGATGAAAGTCGGGATGAGTTGTACTTTTTACGGCTTAAAGAAGATTTTTTATTCTGGAAACCAAAACTAAAAGATCGAAAATTTATTTCAGTGTTTATAGGCGGCGGAACCCCTTCTTTATGTAAAGCTGAATTAATCGGGAACTTTATTGATTTTATTGCTCCTTATTTAAGTAAGGACTGTGAAATCACAATGGAGGCAAATCCCGGTACTGTCGATATTAATAAATTAAAAGATTTTAAAACGGCCGGCATTAATCGTTTAAGTCTTGGAGTGCAGAGTTTTGATGATGCGCTTTTAAAAAGAATTGGTCGAATTCATGACGCGGCCGCGGCAAAAAAAGCATGTGAGGATGCGGATAAATGTGCTTTTTCTGCATTTAATATCGATTTAATGCACGGGTTGCCCGGGCAAAGTTTAGAGGCGGCCTTACATGATATTAAAATTGCTGCAGCTCTTAATTGCAGTCATCTTTCATGGTATGAACTTACTATTGAAGAAGATACTTATTTTGGAAAGCATACTCCGACGCTTCCAAGTGAAGATGAGCTCTATGCAATCGAAGAAAAAGGTTTTGCCTTACTTAAGTCTTTAGGCTTTAATCGTTATGAAGTGTCTGCTTTTTCTCGAGAAAAGCATTGTGTGCATAATGAAAATTATTGGCGTTTCGGGGATTATGTAGGGATTGGTGCCGGTGCTCATTCTAAGTTGTTTAACGGCAGCACCACAATAAGAAGAGCATGTCCTGCAAGTCCTTCTGATTATTTAAAAGGAGATTTCGGTAAGTTTTATACCGTAGAAGATTCAGATATTCCTTTTGAATACATGTTAAATCGTTTACGGCTTTTTAATGATATTAAAACTTTTGAGTATAAGCTGCATACCGGGCAGGATTTTTCTTTAGTAAAAGGCGTTTTGGATAAAGCTGCATCTTTATCTTTAATTGAATTTAAAGATGATGAAACATATTGTGTGACAGCGTACGGAAGACAAATGCTAAATGATATCTTAGAGATGTTTTTGCCTTAAAATCAAAGTACAATGAAAGCGTGGCGGTAAAAAAGAGAGACTTAAAATGCAAGAAGTATATGATCGAATCTTAAAAGATAAAAATGCGCCTCAAGGCACTGCGCAAAGCAACTTAAAATGCGCTTTATATTTGGTTTTATGTCTTTATAAGATTAATTTTAATGACGTAAAATCTTTAAGTCTTATGTCTTATTTGCTTTCATCAGTAGGTTATAAGGGCTCTCTTCTTAATATAACGAAAGATCAGTACGAGGCTCTTGCCGCTGAATTGGTAAATGAGGGCTCGCTTGTTTTGATCGGCGACTATTCGGCATATTCCCGCCCCGGCGCATTAAAAGAATTTGTTGCTAAAATTCGTGCCAAAAAACTCAACACTTCAGGAACAGATGACTTTGTTTATTACATCGAGGATGACAAGGGCAGGGAATTTTCTTTAGTTACCAAATTTGCGCTGCTGCCAGGAGATGAAGCAAAAGTAAAAGCAAATTATGACAGCGGCAAGGCTTATGTGTTTGAGTTGGTGACAAAAAGAGCAGCGGTCATCGGCAGAATACAGCAGCTTAAGAAAAATCATATCGAACTTATTCCTGATGAGCCGAATTTAGGCTTTATCCGCTTTGTATTTGAATCTCCCGAGGCTGTGGGAGAGGCTTTGCCCGGCGACATCGTGATTGCTGAAATTACCAAGCGTCAAGTGTTTTCATGCCTTATTAAAACCAGAAAAGTAGTAAAGGATTTAGGCTCTTTAAACGACAAGATAATAAGAGCAATTTTAAAGCATGATATTCCTAATTCATGGCCGGATAACCTTATTCGATCTTTAAGCCGCGTTCCTAGTGTCGTAAAGCAGGATGAGTTAAAAGGGCGCGTTGATGTAAGAGATCTTCCCTTGGTAACAATTGACGGTGAGGATGCTCGCGACTTTGACGATGCTGTTTATGCAAGACAAGAAGAAAAAGGCTGGACTCTTTATGTGGCGATTGCCGACGTTTCTTATTATGTAAAACCGGGAACTTTGCTGGATAAAGAAGCATTGCTGCGCTGCAACTCAGTATATTTCCCTAACTATGTAGTTCCGATGCTTCCTGAAAAATTGTCAAACGGTATTTGTTCTTTAAATCCTAATGTCGATCGTATGTGTATGGTGTGTGAGCTTAGCATCGACAATAGCGGCAAAACCAAAAAATACTCATTTTATCCTGCCGTAATGAGGTCACATGCACGACTTACTTATACAGAAGCTTGGCGTATGATAAGTGAGCAATCATGTGAGTTTGAGGAGCATAAACCTTATATTCATGATTTAAGCGTTTTGCATGATTTGTATAAGGCCTTGCGTAAAGCTCGAGATAATCGCGGAGCAATTAATATAGAAAGTGAGGAAGTTAAATTCATTTTTAATGAAAATCTTGAAATATCAGGCATAAGCCCGGTTGTAAGAAATGATGCTCACATGCTTATTGAAGAGTGCATGATTGCCGCCAACGTTGCAGCTGCCGAGTTTGTAAGTTCACGAAAATCTCATACTTTGTATCGTATACATGCCAAGCCTACGGAAAAGAAACTTACTGCGCTTAAAGCCTATTTAAGCCGCATCGGTTTGGAGCTTCCCGGCGGAGATGACCCTTCATCTATGGATTATGCCCGTTTCGTTAAGCAAATTGAAAAGCGTGAAGATAATAAAATCATAGGAGAACTCTTACTTCGCAGTTTGTCAAAAGCCGAATACAGTCCTGATAATATCGGACATTTCGGATTGGCACTTGAAAAGTATGCGCATTTTACTTCTCCTATTCGCCGTTATCCTGATTTGCAGCTGCATCGAGTGATTAAACATTTACTTGAGAAAGAGAAAAAACGTGACTGGGGTAAAATCGGAGCTCGCGCTTACACTAAAGAAGAACTGCAGGTTTTAGGTACACGCTGTTCAGAGCGCGAGGTTGAAGCCTTTTATGCCGAGATGGACGTCGATGCAGATCTTAAATGTGAGTATTTAAAGCAGTTTATCGGGCAGACATTGGACGGAACGATTACAGCATGTACTAAGTTCGGTATTTTCGTACGCCTAAATGATTTTTACATCGACGGTATGATCCACATCGCTTCTTTTGATGAGTTCATGACCTTTAATGAGCGTTCGCAGACTTTACGCGGCGGTACCGGCCGAGTTTTTGCAGTAGGAGATAAGATTAAAGCTATTTTGGCCGGAATCAATACTGATGAACATAAGATAGAGTTGTTCCCTGATACCAATGAAAACCGTATCATGATTCGGAGTACGGCGGGTAAAAAGAAAACAAAGAGCAAGAAATCACAAGTAAAAGCTAAAGTAATAAATACTGCTGTTGATAAGGACGCATTTTTTAAATCAATTGCCGATATAACGAGAAATCAAACAGCCACAGCAGAGGATGCTGTATTAAGAGAGGAGGAGCAACCCAAGAAAAATCTTCCTGTAGCTGAAGAATTCGGTGATGAAGTTCTTTTTACTGAAAGCTCGGAGCATAAAAAACACGGAAAGAGACATAAGAAAAAAGCGAAAAGCCAGAAAAATGCAACCGGTAGTAAAAATGGTAAAAAGAAGCGTAAAAAGTAATTTTGAAGTATAGTTTTTATCGAAGATAGGCAGAATAAGTGCTAAACTTGGCTGCCTTTCTTTTAGGTCTCAAGATATTAGATGGGAACAAAAAATGATACGTAGAAACGGTAAGCAGAATCGTGAATTGGTATATGGGGTAAACGCTGTTGAAGCGGCTTTGGAGACAGCACCTGAAAAAATCGTTAGCGCCTTTATAATTAAAGGACGTGAGGATGATAAAAGGATTTCCCGTATTATGGCTTTGATGAATAATTATGGAATCAAAGTCCAGACTGCGATGCGTCATACTTTGGATGAAATCACCGATAACGGCGTACATCAGGGAGTGGTTATTGAGATGGTAGCAACGCCTCCTAAAAATGAGGGAGATCTTGAAGAGTTGCTTGATACTCTAGAAAATCCTTTTTTCCTGGTGCTTGACGGTGTGACTGATCCGCGTAATTTAGGTGCTGCTATGCGTTCGGCATGGGCAGCAGGAGCTCACGGCGTAATTGTTCCCAAAGATAAATCTGCATCTTTTTCTCCTGCTGCCCGAAAGGCTGCGTCAGGCGCTGCTGATGTTCTGCCCCTTTTTGCCGTGACCAATTTGGCAAGAACGCTTGAAATGTTAAAAGAGCGTTTTGTTAGAGTGATCGGTATGGACGGTGAGGCATCAGACAATATTTATGCTACTGATTTAACCGGACCTCTTGCTATTGTTATGGGATCTGAAGAAAGCGGTATGCGCCGCCTTACTCGTGAAAAGTGTGATGATATAACTAAAATCCCGATGGCTGAAGGAGTTGAAAGCCTGAATGTTTCAGTAGCGGCAGGTATTGCGCTCTTTGAAGCGGTAAGACAAAGATCTGTTCGTTAATTCAATCCGGAACTATCGGCATAATAGTAAAAAATTTCCTGCCGATAGTTTGTGCTGTCTTTTAGTAAGCTTGTTAACTAATTATGTTTTATATAATTTTAACGACGGCATAATCGTTATGTTCTGGAGCATCCGGCACCTTTAATTGTTGAGTATCCTCCTGCCAATTTTTGCACTTCAATTTGAGTTCTTATTCTTTCTTTTAATTTTGCTACATGTGAAATTACTCCGATAAGTTTACCTTCCTTTTGCAATGAAGCGAGAGTATCAAGAGCGCTTTCAAGGGCTTCGTCATCAAGCGTACCGAAACCTTCATCAAGAAAAAGAGAGTTTACCTGAACATTTTGGCTTGCCATTTTGGAAAGACCCAAGGCAAGGGCCAGACTTACCAAAAATGTTTCACCTCCCGAAAGATTTGAAGTGGGACGATGACAGCTGAATTGATATAGATCAATAACGTCAATTTCAAGCGGTCTTTTTTCATCATTACTTACACAGAGCTTGTAGCGATCGGTAAGTTTTGACATTTCACGATTGGCAAGATTGATTAAATATTCAAGAGATATATTCTGTACGAATTTACGATATTTTTTGCCGTCGGCGGTTCCTATGAGAGAGCAAAGGCGATGATATCTTGTATAAATATCTTCTTGTTTTTTATATTCTTTTGCTTTCTCATCGAATTTTTTGGCATTATCAAAATGTTTTTCAATAAGGGAACGCAAATATCCCTTTTGTTCACTTAGTTTATTGAGTTCTGCTTTATTGTTTTGAAGTTTTAGCGCTGATTCTTCTTCGTTTTGCTTTAAATCCGGATCGTCTGACATTGCGTCAATTAGTTTTTGATTTTCTGTAATTTTGGTAGTAAGCGACAGCAAGAGATCTTGAAGGTGTTTTTGTTCATTTATCAGTACGTTAAGATCCTTATCGTCGATTAAAGAGTGCTCAAAATCTGCAACATTTAAGAATTGATGAGCTTGAAGTGCATTCATGAAAGCATTTTTATCAATGGAATATTGAGTGCTGAGTAAGAGGCGGTTTTTTTCTTTGACGCTTAAAGATCCTTCTTTTTGAGCTATATGCGAGGTGATGTTTTGTATATTATTTGAAATTTGTTTTATTGAATTTTCCAAATTTACCAAAGTTTCATCAAGCTCAGTTTGATAAGTTTTAACATTATTATTGCCAAAAAGATTGGAGCGCTCTTCTTTAACAAAAGAAAGCATTTGGTCTTTTTTTGCATAATCCTTAGTAATATCGTTTAACTGAGTTGCAATTAAATGTAATTTTGCAGTTTCAGCATCGTTTATACTTTGTTTTTCAACAATTTTTTGTCTGCAGGTTTCCTCTTCTTTTTGATTCTTTTTGTAGTCATCATTTTTATTTTGTAAAACTGAAATGGCGCTAGAAAATTTTTTTAGATATTCATCAACACTTTCAGTTTTATCAATTTTTATCAGGTGATTTGAAAATGCATTGCTTAAAACACTGCACTTTTCATCAATTTCTTGTTTTAAATTAGAAATTTCATTATTAAGAACTGTATAGCGAGAGCTTTTTTCATTGATCTCGGTGTTTATTACGGCACGTTGTTGTCTTTGTGTGTTAACTTGTGTTTGAACTTTAGAAAGTTGATTTAAGATCTTTTGTTTCTCATCATTGATGTTATCCACATCTTTGATGATGTTTTGTATTTGTGAAAGAGAAAAAGAAAATTTATCTTTAAGATCGAATATGTTGTTTGCGTTATATTCATCTATGCCTTTTATATTTAGGATGGACAGCTGTTCTGACAGCGTTTTTTCTCTTTCTTCTATAACAGTTTGTTGATTGGCTATTTCTGTCAGTAATGTCTGTTTTTGTTTTTCTTTGTGTTCAATATCGCCGCTGATTTTTATAAGTTGAATATTTTGTGTGTGAATGTCTTTTTCAAGAGCCTCATATCTTTCTTTAAGATTGTTAAGTTCAATTTCATCCTTATCTGTCCAGGGAATTAAGTCAGATGCATACGGATGAACGGTGCTGCCGCACAAAGGACACGGCTCACCTTCTTTAAGCTGATGACGCTGCTCATCAAAAGTCATAGCTTTTTGCTTTAAGTTGTATAGCGTTTCTTTTAGTTTTAGATCTTTTTGCACTAACAATTGCTCGTTGCTTTTATCTTTTAGCTGCTGAGAATTCTTACTTTGATTTTGAGTAAGTTTTGAAATATCTAAAATAAGTTCATTAAGTTTTGAAGAGTCTTGATTGTGCTTTTTGTAAGTCTCAAGAAGTTTATCTGAGGCGTTGATTAACGCTGAATAATTTTCGGCAGACTGTCTGTACTCTTGGATATTTTTGCCTGCAAGCAATGCTGCAAGCTGTGTGTTAACCGATTGTTCTTTATCATTTAATTTGTTAAGCTCCGTCTCATTTTTCTCTAAAGAGACTGCGTTTTTTTCATTTTCTTCAGATAGTTTTTTAATTGCAGCATCTAAGGCGCTGCTTTCTTGAACTTTGCCGGTTAAATCTTTATAAAACAAAGTATTAATTTGCTCAAGCTTGTTTTGCAGTACAGAAATGACTTCAGGAAGCGTTGCGTCAATAATATGCTCTTTTAAGTATTCAGATAACTTTTTGTGTTCGCTTTGCAGCTTTAGTAAAGATTTATTATTGTTTTCTATGGATTTTTTACAAATACTTTCTTTTTCTATTAAATTTTTTTGACTGTTTTGTAATTGATTAAGTTCGTCTGTTCCCGCTTCAATCTTTGCATCGAGTTCAATTACTTTATCTGAAACTTTCTTAAAAGCGTCTGCTTTTTCCTTTTGCTTTAAAAATGCTGCGTTCTTGCTTTTAAGATCAGTCTCTAATGTGTTTTTGTTTTCTTTAAGTGCAGATAATGTAGTATTTAAAAACTCAATATCATCATTAAGTTCTTGTATACTTTTTTCTTTATCTTTCAAGCTAAAATAGTCGTTTTTGATTAAATTAGCTTGTTGCGCATTGTAAATTTTTATTTCTTTAGGCTTAAACTCTGTAAATTTTGCAGAAAGAGACTCTTGTTCAAGCTTAAGAGCTTGAGCTGAGTTTTTTGCCTTGTTAAATTCGGTAAATTTATTTAAGGTCGTATATAAATATTGATTCTCATTTTCCAGAAGTTTTACTTTTTCCGTAATTTCATTTACTGCACTTTCTTTTTCCTTTAATTCTTCTTCATTAAGAATCTCAATATGTTCAAGAGATTCTTTAAGGTGATCTAAAAGCAGTTTAGCTTCTTTGTCTTTTTGATAGACAAATTGAGATATTCGTGAATAGATTGCTGTCCCGGTGAGTTTTTCAAGAAGCTCGGAACGCTCATTGTCATTTGATTTTAAAAAGTTGGCAAAATTACCTTGCGCAAGGAGCATAGATTTAGTGAACTTGTCAAAATCAAGACCGGTAATTTCTGCAACTTTGTTAGGGACGTTGCGTCCTGAAGCAATATCTTTCCCGCCTTTAAGATCTTTATCAAGTTCGATTAAAAGATGGGTTTTATTTTGCAGCGCTCCACCCATCTTGTTTCGGGATCTATGCTGTTCAAAGGAGGCAAGATAATATTTATGCGCACTTTCAAAAATCACCCTTGCCATACACGTTCCTTCAGAACGCGTCATGATCTCATTGGTGCTGCCTACATCGTTAAGACGCGGAGTTTTTGAGTAAAGAGCAAGGCAAATAGCGTCTAAAATAGTTGATTTTCCTGCACCGGTAGGGCCTGTGATGGCGAAAATACCGCTTGATGTAAAGGCTTCATCGGTAAAGTCAATATTAAAAGTTCCGCGTAAAGAATTAAGGTTAGACAGTTCTACTCGTAAAACTTTCATTTTGCATCAGCCTCCTCATCTATCATTAATCTCCTGATTTCTTTATATGTACTTATATATTCAGGACGATCTTTTTCTTCAATTCCTGCAGATTCCAAAAGTCGTAAAAAGACGCTGTCTTCATTTAAATCAGTAAGTTGTTTTATTTCATCATATTGTGATAATGCTTTACCAAAGCAGCGATTGTCTTTTATTCTTAAAATTTCAATTAAAGAATTTGACGTAAGGCTATCGATGCGGTTTTTTATGGTTATTGCGTCTTCTTGTCCTTCTAAAAGAATTTCAACCATAAAAGGTATGTTTTCTTTTTTAAGCTCTTTTAATCGCCTGCTTATTATGTCTAAATCGCCTTTTATTCTGACTAGTTTTTTAGTTTGGGAAAACGGAATTAAAGAGAGTTTTTTATCATCTTTGTCAAATTCGATAAGGCAAGCATGTTTGGTTTCCGTTTCGCCAAAGTTCATGGGAAGAGGAGTGCCGGAATAACGAATATATTCGTTTTGCTTGATTTTGTGTCCGGTGTGCAGGTGTCCTAGTGCAATGTAGTCATAGCGTGGATCAAAAGCGTCGGCTTCAATCGGGCAGAGCGATCCGACAAAAAGATCGCGTGCAGTGTCAGTATCGCTTATAGCGTCACCAATCATAAAAAGATGTGCCATGGCGATTACCGGAATTTTAATATGGTAATTATTTAATATCTCTTCTTGTTTTAAAAATGCCTTAGCGGATACTTTTCTTATATGTCCGATAACTGCTTTTTTATATTCAGCGTGTATTTCATCCTCGTTTTCATCTATTAAAATACGTCTTATATCCCGTTCACGAAGATAGGGGATGGCGCATATGATTAGAAAAGGAATTCCGTTATCTTCTAATACGATGATTTCTTTATTGATATTTTCAATATCAATGCTTGATACGATATGAATATTAAAAGAGGAAAGTAAAGGATCGGCAGCTTTTAGAAAGTTCGGAGAATCGTGGTTCCCGGCAATGAGCACTGTATGCTTTAGCTTTGTTTTAGTAAGTTTGGCAAGAAAGTCGTAGTAAAGTTTTTGTGCGTCAAGTGCGGGCATGGATGAGTCAAAAATATCTCCCGCTATCAAAAGAACATCAATGTTTTCTTTTTTTATTATTTCTGTAAGCTGATCTAAGATTTGACAGAACTCATCGGTTCGGGATTTTCCGTACAGATTTTTGCCAAGATGCAAATCCGAGGTATGAAGAATTTTTAACATAAAGCGTGCTGCCGTAATAGAAATATGTATTTATAAATTACTAGGTTTCATGGAGACTTGCTATAGAATTTAAATATCTTTGATTTTTGCTGAATTTTTAATGGGCTAAACTGATGATATGGGGTACGGTGTTCTTAATTTGAAAAGGTTAAGGGAAAAATTTTTGTTTCTTTTGATTGGAAGTTTGGCTGATACGCTTAAAACGGCATAGATTTGCCTTTTTAAGAAAAAATAGATGGTTTCATTTATTGAAATTTATAAAAAAAGCAGTAAAATATTTGCCGTTTCAGTCGCGTGAGTTTTTTAGATGGAAAAAACCGCGTTAGCTTCCTTGTCTGAATAATGACTGATATTTTCAGACTTCTACCGTAAGGGGCATTTATTCATGCGTCACTACGAAATCGTATTCCTGGTACATCCGGATCAGAGCGATCAGGTACCGGGTATGATCGAGCGCTATAAGGGCGAGATCGAAAAGACCGGCGGTAAGATTCACCGCTTAGAGGATTGGGGCCGTCGTCAGTTGGCTTACCCGATTCAGAAATTGCACAAAGCTCATTACGTTTTAATGAACGTTGAAGCTGAGCAGGAAGCAATTGACAGCATTGAAAACAATTTCCGTTTTAACGATGCCGTAATTCGTAATCTTGTTATTCGTACTAACGGCCCGGTTACCGAGCAGTCTCCTATGATGAAGGCTCGCGAAGAGCGCCGTGCTCGTGAAGATGACGGCGAACAGCGTCAGCATGCTGCTAAAGCAGAAGCCGAAGTTGTTGAAGCTGCCGAAGAAACAGTAGCTGAATAAGGAGAACTTGAAAATGGCTCGTTATTTCCATCGTCGTAAGTTCTGCCGTTTCACTGCTGAAGGCGTAACTGAAATCGATTACAAGGATGTTGCTTTATTAAAGAACTATGTTACCGAATCAGGTAAGATTGTTCCTAGCCGTATCACCGGTACCAGCGCTAAATATCAGCGTCAGCTCGCTACCGCTATTAAGCGTGCTCGCTATTTAGCACTTTTACCTTACACCGATCTTCATAGCCGTTAATTCGGTTTTTAAAGGAATTGCAAAATGGAAGTCATTCTGCTTGATAAACTCGCTCACTTGGGCGGACTCGGTGACAAGGTTAAAGTTCGCAACGGTTATGCCCGCAACTACTTGTTACCTCAAAAGAAAGCCGTTATGGCTACTAAAGAAAACTTAGCTAAATTCGAAGCTCAGCGTGCTGAACTCGAGGCTAAGATTGCAGCTGAGCTCAAAGCCGCCGAAGATCGTGCAGCTAAGCTTGCTGAAATTGGTACCGTAACTATTCTTGCTAAGGCCGGCGACGAAGGCAAACTCTTCGGTTCAATCGGAACCCGTGATATTGCTGACGCTTTGACCGCAGCAGGCTGCGAAATTCACAAGAGTGAAGTTCGTCTCCCTGAGGGTGTTTTACGCTCTGTCGGTGAGTACGAAATTGCTCTCCAGCTTCACGCAGATGTTAAGTCTGTAATTAAGTTGGTTATCGCTGCTGATAAATAATTCAGTAAAACGCGATTAAAAAAGAAGGCGAGTATTTAAAAATATTCGCCTTTTTTATTTTTTATAAACAACCTGATTGGTCAATGTTTTAATCAAGTTGTTTATAACAATGGGCATTAATTAAAGTTTGTTATTCAACTTCGACTAATACTTCGATTTCGCATGCAATTCCGCCTGGTAAAGTATTTACACCTATAGCTGTGCGAGCAGGAACTCCGATGTTTTCACCGAAAATTTCTTTTAACAAATTAGAACCACCGTTAACAACCTGAGGTTGCATGGTGAAGTCATCTGCAGAATTAACAAAAGCTAAGACTTTTACAAAACGTTTGATTTTATTTAAATCACCGGTCTTTGCATGTAAATTGGCAAGGAGATTTAACATACAGTTGTAAGCAGCTTTTTGTCCTTGCTCTAAAGTTAAATCCTTACCTACTTTACCAACAACATTTTCACCGTTATCAAGTGCAGGACCGCAACCTGAACAATATAAAAGCTTGCTGTTCTCGCCGAACTCAACAACTGGAGTATAAACACCACCTTTTGGAGGAGGGGACGGTAAAGTGATTCCCATTGCATTGAGCTTATCGTATACGTTTGACATTTATTTCTCCTGTTTTATTAAATAGAAATTTTTCTGTTACGGGCAACAACATCCCATTTGTTAACAATTTTTCCTTTTTCTGCAACTAACACAAATGGATATAATGCAGTAGTGGGGCAAATGTGTGTCGGAATAATATAAAGAACGGATCCGATTTGCGGAATATCTTGTTCGTATCCTGGTTTCATTTTAAAAACCCAATGTTCTTCACTTTGGAATAACTCCTCAACTTTATCGGATAAACCTACTATTTCTCCTCTTAGTACCTTTGGATCTGATGCGATTGCTTTATAGCCGCAATCAACTGTGAAAATACCATTATTGGGATGACTGATCACTCTAGTTAAAACGCATGCTGCAGGCTGGTATTTCATGTCTGGTAAATTGCATTCGTATCCGTAGTCATTAACGAATAATGTTCCGGGTGAACAATATACTTTTTCGTATTTATCATAACAAGGGAATGCTGGTGAGCCGCCTGCGATAATTATCAAGTTAATATTAAAATCTTTATTGATTTTTTCTATAATTGGCATTAATTGATTCATTGTTGTATCAACTGACTCACGACGTTTAATTAAATCTTTGTCATTATGATTTCCGTCGTAACAATGCAAGCCACACAATTGAATATTTTTTAAATTTTTTATACCGTCTGCAAGTAAATTAAGTTTTTCAATAGGTACTCCAGTTCTATTCATTCCCATATTTACGTCAATAAAGAAATGAATTATTTCATTAGTGCATACAGCTTCTTTTGACAATAATTTTATTTGTTCAAGATTGTCTCCGATGGCATAGAATTTTTTTTCTCTAAATGTTTGTTGAAGCTTTATATAGCGTTTGATATTTGGCCCGATTAATGGATAGGCTAATAAAATATCTGTCGCAGGCGTATTTGCAACCATTTCGCATTCTGCAATGGTGGCACATTTAAATTTTGTTATACCGTGTTTGACAAGATTGTTTACCATTTGCGGAATTTTATGTGTTTTGACATGAGGCCATAAGCGCTCAGAAGTGTGAGCCATATTAACGGCTTTATTAATGTTTTGATCAATAATATCTTTATAATAAATGAGTTGAGGAGAGATTATCTCTTCATGATCTTTTATTTCATACATAACTAGCAACTCCGTTAATCGAAAATTTTCATACAAAAATTTTGATAAATATTATATTTCAAATAAATTATTTTGTGATGAGTTGTTGAAAAAATAATTTTATTTTGTCTTACAATACAAATTACTTTGCAAAAGGATCTAATTATGCAAACAATTAACGAAATAATGCCTATATTACAACGTTTTATGAAGGTTATATCACATCAATTTGGAGATAATTGCGAGGTTGTTCTTCATGATTTAACTAAAGGTCTAGATCATTCGATTGTTGCTATAGAAAATGGACATGTGACAGGAAGAAGAGAAGGTGGTCCGAGTACTAATTTAGGCTTAGAAGTATTAAGAGGGTCTCAAAAGGGCTCTGATCGATATGGATATATAACGCATACTGCAAGTGGAAAAATTTTGCGCTCTTCTTCTATCTATTTTGAGAATGATGAGGGAAAAATTATTGGTTCATTTTGCATTAATCTTGATATAACAGATTTACTTAAAGCGCAAGGTTTTTTAAAAAGTCTTACTTATCAAGAGGATAATTCGGAATCAAAAGAGCATTTTGTTCCTGATTTAAATGATATAGTTGAAATTTTGATACATGAATATTTAAATTTAAATAATTTATGTTTGGACAAGATGAGTAAAAATGATAAATTCAATTTAATAAGATTTTTAGATGAGAAGGGAGCTTTTTTAGTTAGAAATTCAAGCGATAAGGTGTGCGAGTTTTTAGATATTTCGAAATATACATTGTATGCATATTTAAAAGATATAAAAAAGTATGAATAATTATTTTTTATATTGAATTTTAATTTTATATAAAAAGATAGGCTAAAGACCTATCTTTTTTTATGCTCCAAATTTGAAATTTTTTTTGATCAAAATCAATATTTATTTTAGAAAAATGCTGATATTTCAAAAAATATGTTATATTTTGATCAAAATTTTTGTAAGAAAATTTTGTTGATTCTAATTTTTAATTTGGAGTGTATATATGGAAAAAGATCTACCCATCTTGCGTGTTTTACGCATATTAATGTTGATCTCTGTTCTATTAACGGGAAGTCCTTTTCTTCTCTTTGCAAACAAGATTTATCCAATGATTTTAGGAATGCCGTTTTTCCTGTTTTGGAGTGTTTTACCTGCAATTCTGTTAACGATTCTATGCGCAATTTATGCCGTAATTGCTAATAAAGCAAATCCTGATTAGGAGAAAAAGAAATGAATTCCACGATCATAATTATGTTTTCAGTCATTATTGCGACTGTTATCGTAGGTCTTGCTCCGGCCTTTGGTAAAAAAGCAGCAAAAAAACAAAGCTCTTCTACTAGTGAGTATTTTTTGGGCTCTAGAGGCTTAGGTGTTGTTTTAACTTTCTTTACTTCTATGGCAACTTGGTATAGCTCATCTCTATTTTTAGGTGGCGTTGCTGAAGTTTATAGAGGTGGTGTTGAGTGGAGCTTTGCTTTTACATCTTCCGCATTAGCAGGTTTGGTTTTCTTTTTAGTTGCTCCGATTATACGAAGAGTTGCAGGTAATAAAAATTATGTAACGCAAGCTGACTTCTTTAGCGATAAATTGCACTCCTCAACATGAACTCTACCCCGTAGAGTAGACCGGTTAAGG